>CALFUQ010000066.1 GCA_937929885.1 uncultured Saprospiraceae bacterium | reverse complement strand
CTTATGTAAGCATGAGGCGAAAAAAGCAGTTTGCCATGCTTATTCCTGCCACTAAAACAAGATTTGAGATTGGACTAAATATGAAAGGCGTTAAGAGCAAAGGTATCCTAGAAGAGGTTAATAAAGCAAACAGTATGTGCTCACATAAAATCAAACTTCTTGATATTAAAGATATTAATAAGGAAGTGATTAATTGGATTAAAGAGGCATACAGTTCCGCAGGCTAATTAAATATCTCTTTTATGCTTCCTACACCTAAAGGTGACATCAATATCACAGAATCACTTGTCAAGAATCTCCTTGACAACCAGATTCATGAGCTTTCAGAGCTACCACTTAAGTATTTAGCAGAAGGCTGGGATAATGTGATGTATCGATTAGGGAAAGATTATCTCATTAGGCTTCCAAGAAGAAAGCAAGCCGCAACCCTAATTAAGAACGAACAGATATATCTTAATTATCTTTCTAATCATTTGCCAATAAATATCCCTTTGCCTATTTATAATGGGAACCCTCAAGGTGAATACCCGTGGCATTGGAGTGTATTACCTTATTTCTCAGGGAAAGCCGCAGATATTTCAGAAATAGATGCTAATGAAAGTATCCGTTTAATGGACTTTCTAAAAAGCATACACTTACCAGACAATGGAGCTGCGCCTGAGAATGAATATAGAGGCGGAGATCTATTAGACCGTAATGAGGTAGTAATTGAAAGATTATTAAGTGTAAAAAAGCATTTACCTAATTACTTTCCATCAATTTATAGATTGTGGTATGAGAGCTTAAACGCCGATAAACATCAAGGTAATAGATGGATTCATGGTGATCTTCATCCTTTTAATGTATTAGTTGATCACGGGAGGTTCTCAGCGATAATTGATTGGGGAGATATTACTTCTGGTGATGTAGCGACTGATCTATCTTCTATCTGGTTATTATTTGATGATAAGAATGTTAGAGCATCTGCAATAGCAAGCTATGACATGGATAAGCAATTGATAGCTAGGAGTGTAGGATGGGCAATTAATTTTGCTGCGGTGTTTTATCAAAATGGGTTAACCGATAACCCTAGGTTTAAATCAATAGGAGAAAAAACCTTCAAAAGATTGCTAGAAGACTTTAGTTAATTAGGCATTATAAATTGCTAGTAAGACGTTTACTTGTAATATGTTTTAATGATTATGAAGAGGCCCCATTACTTATTTCTTATTCCGTTTTTATTTTTAGCAGCATTCACAACAGACAGTAAAGCCCAACTGCTAGATACCGTTGGACTTAACAAAACCATTCTACCTATAATTTATTACTTACCTGAAACTAGTTTAGGCTTTGGGGTATCAGGGATGGGTACTTTTAGGCTTAATGGTGAGTCTCCTAAATCCAAAACTTCTAGCATAATACTAGGTGCAAGCTATACTTTGAAAAATCAGATTCTTTTTTTCTTGCCTTATGAAATTTATAGGAATAATGAGAAAATCAGATACAAAGGTGAGCTTGGCTTTTATAAATATTTCTACAATTTCAATGGCCTGGGCATTGATTCAGATTACGCAGACCTAGAGGTCTATGAGGTGACTTTTCCAAGAATAATATTTAATTACAGCAAGGCAGTCACAAA
Source organism: uncultured Saprospiraceae bacterium (assembly GCA_937929885.1). Classification (GTDB taxonomy): domain Bacteria; phylum Bacteroidota; class Bacteroidia; order Chitinophagales; family Saprospiraceae; genus CALFUQ01. Next base: position 2,845 of record CALFUQ010000066.1, on the reverse strand, counting down.
AAAATGGAAGCTTGGATTAGGCTTCAAGTTTGACAACTTTGATATTACCCATCGTGACCCAGACGGATTATTGGAGGCCACAAAACCTATTGGATATCTAGGAGGTAAAAAGTCTACACTTATGCTACTCGCATACACAGATACTCGCGATAACACACTATCAGCATATAGTGGTTACTATGTTGAAGGAATACTACAGCGAGGTGACGATTTATACTTTTCTGATTTTGATTTTTTCAGATTTGAAGTTGATGCGCGCTACTACTACCCTATTAAAAATGATCACATTATAGGAGCTCAGTTTTTCATGATAACCACCGATAGTGATACGCCCTTTTTCGAACTAGCTTATGGAGGTGATGCTAAGCACGCTAGAGGATTTCCTGACAGAAGATTTATAAATCAACATATAATTGCTACACAAATAGAATATCGATATCCTTTATTCTGGCGTCTAAGAGGTGCAACTTTTGTTACTTCCTTATTAGTGCCAGACAGGCTTCGTGCGCCATTTGCGCAGAAGGGGCAATGGAGTATTGGAACAGGAATTAGGTTTATGCTTAGACCTGAAGATCGTACCTCTTTGAGATTTGATATTGCGACGAGTAAAGATGGACCCCAATATTATTTGATTGTAAATGAAGCATTTTAAACTTACTTTCTAAACTCAGCAAGTGTAATCTATGTAAGAGACCCTAATCAGAGTCCGTTTTCTTTAAAAGTATTAAAAGCTATGTTCGTTATGTGAAGCGGAACAAACAAGAAAACAAATGTGCACAACCCTCATTTAATATAAATCTGATTAACCTTGATGCATTACAACAATACAAGGTTAATCAGGATGCGTATTAGATTAATACTTTTAACCCTAGCTGGTTTAGTAATTAGTGAATTACAATCACCTTTTTAATCTTAGAATTTGTCTCGGAGTCTATTTTAATAAAGTATGTACCACTCTTAATCTCAGCAGTGTTGATACTTGTTTTGTAGTAATTCTTTTTAGCTATTACTTTAGTACTAATCTGCTTGCCTAGTAGATCATACATCGTAAAGTTTACCTCATCTTCCAAGGTTTCCACATTTATATTAAGAGATTCTTGCTGACTCACTGGGTTAGGAAATACTTTAAAGTTTAGATAATTTTCTAGTTCGTCTTGCTTTGATGAATTAGCTACAGATGCACTAGAGCCATTGCAAGATTCTACTTTTATATCATCAATAAATACTATGTCTGCATTATTAGAGGCATCGCATCTAAACCTTAGATAAGTATTATTCGTAAAGGGGCCTTTGATATTTGCTACGCCAGTATATCTTTTGTTATTATTAAACTCATCGTTCTTGTTCCATTCTTCTACTGTAGTAAAAGTATTACCTCCATCAGTAGATAATTGCAACCAAAAATCTTCAGAACTATTATCCATACTCAGCGCATAGTAACTAAACTCTACATTTAACTCACGTACATTGCCAATCCTCAATCTACTAGAAGTTAATACCGATTCATCTGTATTATCTCTAAGCCTAATACAGTATTCTCCACTACTAGAATATTGTTGGAATCTACTTCTAACAGCATCAGAGCCACCGCTAGTCCAGCCATCGAGACCATCCTCAAAATCTGATTCACTCTCAGTATTACAGTTTAATTCTCCAGAACAATCACCCCCTGCAGTATCAGGATTACATGGGTCGCTGTCATCAGGATCTTCAGCTAAACAATATCCATCGCCATCTTTATCTATAAACTGCCCTCCCTCACATTCGCATGAATCTGCAGAGTATTTTTCTCCTGTAGTACAATCATCTCCATCATCGCAAGACTTACCAATAAGATTATCTTTCAAATTAGGGCAATCATCTTCGGCATCACATATCCCATCATTATCTGAATCAGGCAATGCTACCCCTGCACAATCACACTGGGCATTATACTGATCATTGTTAGTACAAGGGTCCCCATCATCACAAGGTCCACTACATTCCGTATCTCCAGAACTACTATTGATACAAAATTCTTTAGTCTCATTTCTACTAAATTCACCCCCACTTGCTACTAGTGAGCCATCACTTAAAGTTACTGTATAGCTACCGTCACCTTCTAAGCAACAGATTCCATCACCATAAGAATCGGTGATCCTAAATTCAAAACAACCAGGGTCTAAGCAAACAGAAGTACTAATGGTAGTGCCTCTATCCCTTGTATGGTATCTTGGATTCTCTAATTGGGTCTGTCCTCTTTGATTAGTAATTTTCCAGTTTGTCTCCCCAGGGTAATTATCTAAAGTTATCGTTACAGTCACATCTACACATCCACCATCACATGTATTAGGTACACAAGGATCATCATCGTCAGGATCTTCTCCTACACAAACTCCATCATTATCATTATCTACATAACTTCCGCCAGTGCAACCACAATTTCTATTATATGTTTCTCCAGTTGTACAAGGATCACCGTCTTCACAACTTGTACCAATTAAATTATTTCTAAGATTAGGGCAACTGTCTTCATCATCACAGATTCCATCATTATCAGTATCTACTTTAGGTGTCCCTAAACATTCACATTCATCATCATACCTATCATTAATTGTACATGGATCCCCATCATCACAAGTATCACCACTACATTCCTCAGTATTAGAATTTATACAAAAATCAGTTAAGTCTTCATCTCCAAACTCGCCTCCCGATGCTAATACAGTACCATCATCAAGCGTAACGCTATAAGATCCTTCTCCTTGACCACAACATAATCCATCACCCCATGCATCTTTCATCACAAAAGTGTAGCATGCATCAGATACACATAGTCGACTTCTTACTGTTGTCCCTCTCGGGA
>CALFUQ010000065.1 GCA_937929885.1 uncultured Saprospiraceae bacterium | reverse complement strand
CAATTAGAAATTCACCATTGAAGATAAAGTGCCTAAAGAAGTTATTGGTAAACTTAGATATACCTCCCTCTTCATTTATAGGCTCACCAAAAAGATCGTTTGTAACCTGAGTTGGATCATCGTAACTGAGATTCCAGTCATCGAGTCTGTGTGCCACTATCGAAAATCTAAATGGCAAATGCTCAAACCGCTTCGATAAGCCAAGCTGAATATCAACTGGCAACGATTCTCTACTATCAGTAAAGCTGTTGAGCTGAACGCCAACATTTTTGATTACAAACCCAAAAGTCATTAGATTCTCAGGGTTATTAAATGTAGCACCCAGATCAACGCCTACGCCAAAAGATGAGTAGGCTTCCAAAGTGGAATTGATGAATTTTAAATTTGCTCCTAGGCTTAAGCGTTCATTGATTTGTTTTCCAGCGCCTAGTGTTAATGCAATACCTCTAGCATTAAATTGATCTTGCCGATTCTCAAATTCATCAATTCTATCAAAGGTGCCATAGTCAATATAATTTACACCGACATGAGCAGTCGCATTTAGGCTAGTAAGATGATGGCCGTAACTAAAGAATCCATGCTTGATACCAGCAAAGTGAAAATTCTGATTGATAGAAAGGTGTCTATGCATACTCTCGTTAAGCAATCCAGGATTAGCATACGCTAAGGCGATATCATCGTCTATCACGGAGACCATGCCGCCTGACAGGGCAGTAGATCGTGCGGAGTGGGTGAGGTTTAGAAATTCAAATACATGATTACCACCAGATTGTGCATCTGTAGAAATTGCGCACAGAACAAATATTCCGAATATGAAAAACTGATAAATCACTGATCAATTAAAAGCTTGGGGTAATATCGCCTTTTTCTTTTGTCCAAATGGTTCTGCACATTCCTAAAGTATCACAGTCCATCTTCTTGATGACATTCTCTAGTGAATCGTATTCCATTAGCAGTCCAAATTCATTATCCCCATTTCTGTACGTTCCTTCCCAATGTTTTTTGCCGTTTTCGTAGTATTCTATAAATGGACCGTTTTCTATATTTTCGGCAAAGGTGACCGACTCTCTCATTGCGCCATTGTCAAAATAACTTACCACTTGTCCTTCGAGCACACCCTCTGTATAGCTACCTGTCTGCATTAATTGGCCATTTTTATAAAACTGCTTGTAATCGCCGACTAAGACATCATTAACATAATGCTCTTCTGTATCTATTGATCCGTCTTGGTAAAAGATAGTGCGCTTTCCATTGAGTTTGCCATCAACATAATTTGATAAATCAAATAGCTTTCCTTCATCATCAAAAACCTTAGCCTCTCCTGTCTTCAAGCTATCAGCGTTTATTTGATATTGCTCTGTCACAACTCCTGCATCATTTTTTACTTCTATGGTTTTAGTTGATTGACTACAACTAACATAAAAAATAATACTAGCTAAATAGAATTTGTATTGGCTCATATACTAAGAAACGATAGGTCAATATTTGTGATTGTAATTGATCGTTAATTTAAATACTCAAAACCACCTCAAACAAAAAAAGCCAAGCAAAATTGCTCGGCTTTTTATTTATCTAAATATCTTTCCCTTAGAAAAAGGTAAATCTCTTATCATCTACATCTGCAGATTTTCTTAAACCATCAAATAGTTTAAATCCTGCTGCTGTTCTGCTAGTAGCAGTATTAGCTGACCTTAATGTTACAATATTTGTTGCCGCAGTAGCTGCTGTTTTGTTAGTAGGTTTTACTACGTATACACCGTCATTACCAACTATTGCTGTTGATGACTGATTAAGTGGTGTCTTAAATGCTTGTGCTACTACTTCTGGCTCTCTACCTAATACAGGTACAGAAGAAGAACCAAAAGCCACACTTGATGCAGTTTCTATTGAGCTACCATTTTGGCTAGCTACTGAGCTGATATCCGATGTTCCTATTTTGTCTGCCAAGAATTTTCCTTTCTTCTGGTTTAGCACTAAAAATTCTAAATCAGCTCTAGCGTCTTCTACTGACATAAGTCCAGCTGCCGATATACTTTTTAATGAAGCAACTACATATTTATTATTGTAGTAGTTAATTTCATCTGTATAAGTGAATACGTTTGGTGCAACATCATTAATATCCGTAGTTGACTCATACGCCCATCTGATGATATCTCTTGATGTGCCACCAGTACCTAAAGCTGCAATACTATAGTCATTCATTTTGACATTTCTAACTTCATCTATTTGTACGTTGGGCATGTTTGCAAGTTGAGCTGATAAGCCATCCCAGTAAACATTTGCTCCGATAACCTCTGCAACCTCTTCATATGCTGCATCCTGTGTATCTGTAGATGGTATGATCGTTTTACCTACTATTCCGATTTTATATTTAGGATCTCTGTTTAAGTATTTCTGATCTAGGATCTCTACGAGATGTACACCCACCTGAGTTTTAACTTTATAATAGTTTCTTGGTTGACCATCAAAAAAGCAAACAGCATTAAACTCTGGTAACATTCTACCTTGACCAAAGTAGTTTAAATCACCTCCATCTTCTTTACTAGAAGAATCATCACTAAATTCTGCAGCTAGGTCATCAAAGTTTCCAGTTCTATTATTTAATACCGTTATTAAACTATCTATCACCTTCTCAGCATTAGAAATGCTTAATGCATTGCCTTGTACCGCTGACTTTAGGATATGTCTTGCCCTTACTGAATCAGGGACTATTTTCTTATCTATTACTTTGAAAGAGTTATATCTCCCATTTTCAATGAAAGGCTCAGATACTTGACCTACTGCATAAGTAGGCGCTAAATCTCTAATTATTGGGCTAGCTCCACCAAGCTGCTCTAAATCGAAGTATGCATTTTGATACCCACTCTCATTACTAATAAGAAATAGTGAATCATCAGTTGTAGTCCTAAAATCTTGCGCTAGAGCTGCTACTTCTGATCGCCATGTAGCAGAATCTTCTGCAGTAGGGTAGACATTAAATACTGCGAAATTAAGTGCTCTAGTTTCTTCATCATTAGTATAAGTAGTCGCGTGATTACTGATATAAGATTTGTAATCATCATCAGTAACAGTTATAGATGGATCATTGATTTGAGAAAAAGGAATTTTCACAAATTCAAAATCTACTGTTGCATTTTGCTCGCTGTGTGCCATCTCAGCCATCCACGTAGGAGTAAACATCGCCTTTGTAGTAAGGCTATTAAGTTTTTCTTGTAGTTGAGTTGTTATAATTTGTTTTCTCTGCTCTATCCAAAACTGTCTTAGATTTTCATCTATCTCAGCACCAGTCTCTATATCATTTTTCATTTGCTGTAGCTGAGCTACATCGATTTGTCCTGTGTTAGGGTTTCTCCAGTTCTGCTGAATGATAGGACTCATATTAGCACCAAACTCTAAATCCATAATCTCTTGCTCACTCACTCCCATTCCTAGGGCTTTAGATTCCTGAGATACGATCGCTTTGTCAATCATATAATTCCAAAGCGAATTTCTCTTGTCGAAAACATCACCTGCACCATTGAATAATACACTTTCTGTTGTTTGGAATTCTCTGTAGTCTAACTTCTCTCCATTGACTTCTCCCATCACCATCTGACCTGGGGCTCCACCACCTAAACTAGGCGCGGAAGTCATATCCATCATAATGAATGCTGCCAATGCTAATCCCAATAGGATTAAGACAAACCAAAAATTCTTTCTAATAGTACCTATTAATGCCATCTTATGCTATTGTATTCTTTAATAATTGACTCATTTTATCCCAGATTTTAGGATTTTGAGTAAAGAGTTGCAAAGGTAAGCCCTTTCGCTATATTTTCAAACAATCGGAAGGCTTATGATATTGCCTTATTTTGTTGATTTTGAGTGGTTTGCAGCACCATCTAGCTGATCAAAGAATGCTTGACCAAATTTTCGGATTAGCGCATTCTTGACAAACTTGTAAAGAGGGATTTTAACTGACTTATCATTTTTACACAGATTGCTACAAATCTCCCACTTGTCATAGATGAGATTTATGAATCCATTTTGTGCATTATTGTCTATTCTTATCGGATATAATTCACAAGATATGGGCTTCTTGTAATTGATTTTTTTGTCTTTATGAGCTAGCTCTATGCCACAAGAAGCTATACCGATTTCATTCTTAACTAAAAACACACAAGATCCGTCAGGCATCAGAGCTGTTCCATATTCTTTGGGCTCATCATAGTATTTGTAAAGTCCTTCTTCAGCAATAACATTTTTATTCTCCTGATGGAGATATGGTTCTACCTTATCATAGATTTCTACCAATATCTCTTTCTCTTCATCTTCTAGTGGTGCACCGTAGTCTCCTTCCCAACAGCATGCACCTTTACACTTGCTAATGTTGCATACAAAGTCTTCCTCTACGACTTCATCAGATACAATTATGTTATCGATTAGAATCATCTTGTTATTTGCCTAACAAAGGAAGCATTATTAATCAATTGTTCAATGATTATATTGTAAATTTGAAGATATTAATCCTGCGTTATCTTCTTCATGATCAGACTATTAGCTATAAGTTTCTTTTTCATTTTAACAGGTAGTCTTGTTGCTCAATCCGCCACAACTCATGAATCTGCAGAGCTAAAAACAATTGCCTCTAAATTTCAACTCACTCAAGTACAAAAAGCTCAAGCTGAGCAGTTAATTATAAAGAGGAATATTGAATTGAGTGGTGTAGATTCTAATCAAGAATTAGATGAACTGCAGAAGCAGATAAAACGTTCTTCTATTACAAGAGGCTTTGATGGTTCGATCAATCTATTGCTTAATGACGATCAAAAGCTAATTACCCAGTTAGAAACTATTGAAAATAGAAAAAAAAGAATCGCAGCGATTGAGCTTTTAAAAAAGAAAGGCTACACCCAAGCTGAAATATTAAAACAATTAGATCATAAATAAAATCCATTAACGTCCATGAGTAATTTAAAAGAGAAGTTTTTTGAGAAATCGTCCAAGCTTAAAGCAGAAGTAAAATCTGAGCTCAAAGAACATGGTGGTAAGATTGTAGGGGATGTTAAGTTAAGTCAAGTATTCGGAGGGATGAGAGGAGTACCTAGTTTAGTATGGGAGACTTCTAAGCTTGACTCAGAAGAGGGAATTAGATTTAGAGGATTAAGTATCCCTGAATTAAGAAAGCAATTACCTACTAGAGATGGTTGTACAGAGCCATTGCCAGAAGCATTGTTTTGGTTGATGCTAGTGGGAGAGGTGCCTTCGCAGGAAGAGGTAAACTGGTTAAGTGATGAGTGGGAGCGCAGGAGTGCTATTCCAGAGCATACCTTCAAGGTACTTGAGGCATTACCTAAAGATGCTCACCCGATGACACAGTTCGTGATGGCGATCGCTTCTATGAATTCTGAAAGTGAATTTGTAAAACGATACGCAGCAGGAATGAGTAAAAATGATTACTGGGATCCTACATATGAGGATGCTATGAATCTAATTGCGAAATTGCCAGCAGTTGCAGCTTATATCTACAGAAGAAATTTCCATAATGGTGATCATATCAAAGCAGACAAGAGTCTAGACTGGGCAGGTAATTACGCTCACATGTTAGGTATAGATGATCCAGATTTTAAAAGTCTTATGAGGCTATACCTGACGATCCATGCTGATCATGAAGGGGGTAATGCTTCTGCACATACGGCGCATCTGATCGGTAGTACGCTGAGTGATGTGTATCTATCTTACTCAGGGGCAATGGATTCTTTAGCAGGGCCACTACATGGACTAGCTAACCAAGAAGTAATAAAATTCATCTTCGAGATGATAGAGAAGAGTGGTGGTGATGAGCTGACTAATGATCAAGTAAAAAAATTCGTAGAAGATACCCTTGCATCTGGAAGAGTGATTCCAGGATATGGACACGCGGTATTAAGACAACCAGATCCTAGATTTACTGCGCAACGATTATTTGCAGAGGAGTATATCAAAGACTCTAACATTGTAAAATTAGTATGGCAACTATTCGAAGTTGTACCTCCAGTACTGCAAGGATTAGGTAAGGTGAAAAACCCATGGCCAAATGTAGATGCACACTCTGGTGCGATACTCGTACATTATGGATTAAAAGAGTATCAATACTATACAGTTTTATTCGGAGTATCAAGAGCATTAGGAGTATTAGCATCAGCTTGCTGGTCTAGAGCAATGGGATTCCCACTTGAGCGACCTAAGTCTGTCAATACTGATTGGATGAGATCAATAATTAAATCTGCATAAAGAAAAGTCATGAATTTACCTGAAGAACTAAAATACACTAAAGAGCACGAGTGGGTAAGAGTAGAAGGAAATATTGCTACGATAGGAATTACCGATTTTGCACAAGGCGAGTTAGGTGAGTTAGTCTACATAGAAGTAGAAACGGTAGGTGAGGTTGTAGCTAAGGATGAGGTGTTTGGCACTGCTGAAGCGGTTAAGACTACTTCCGATCTTTTTATGCCACTCACTGGTAAGGTCATAGAGTTTAATAGCGAAATCTCGGAGACGGATGGAGACAATCCAGGTATTATCAATGAAGATCCATACGGCAAAGGTTGGATAGTGAAAGTGGAAATTCAAGATGAGACAGAGCTAGCAGAGTTACTAGATAACAATGCTTATTTAGAATTAATAGCATAATCTTTTTAGATGAGCACTATTAAAATCGCAGACCTCAGTGATAGATCTGATGCTGCAGATTTCATGAAGGTGTTATCATCATACGCCGAAGATCCTATGGGTGGAGGCGGACCCCTTTCTGCATATACGCAAGATAATCTAGTAGAAGCACTCAAGAAACAGTTAAATAACACAGTGGTGCTTTGCTATGTCAATGAGGAGATAGCAGGGATAGCTAATTGCTTTTTTGGATTTTCTTCTTTCAAAGCTAAACCACTGATAAACATACATGACTTTGCAATCTTGCCTAAGTTTAGAGGTCAAGGTTTATCTAAGCACCTACTTGACAAAGTCGAAGAATTAGCTAAAGAAAACGACTGCTGTAAGATTACGCTAGAGGTTTTGGATAATAATCATCGAGCGAAAAAGGTTTATCAAACATTCGGATTCGAAGGCTATGAGCTTAACCCTGAGATGGGTAAGGCAATCTTTTGGCAAAAGAATTTGTAATTAGAAATCCACCTGTATCATAAAATATTTTAGTGGTTAAATCCTACAAGTACTTTCTTGTTGCTGCATTCTGGGCAGCAGTTATTTTTATGCTTTCTACAAACTCCCCTCTAGAAGTGGGTCCTGATGATTGGTATGATTTCATAGGAATTGATAAAGTAGGACACTTGGTCTTTTACGCTATTTTTTGCTGTTTGCTTTGTTTTGCATTTTATAAAATGGATAAGCTAAATCCTCGATTAATTCTTTCTATAGCAATTGTGTTTGTCTATGGAGTTATTATGGAGTTTCTGCAGTATAATTTTTATCCAGATCGCTATCTAGAATATTCTGATATGATAGCTAATCTGATTGGTGCTCTCTCAGGAGCATTTATTTTCAGCAAGATCCTTCAGCCTAGATTTAAAAACTTATAAGGCACACACCAAAAAAACTTGTCCACACATCTAAGTAGTAGTAATCAAACAAAACTTAGTATGGACATCGAGCTTAGTGGGACAAATGTATTGATCTCGATATGTTTACTCTCCATTTGTATCATTGCATTTATAATCTCTGTGAGAGCACTTTTCCTTTTACGAAAAGAAAATCTAGATACTACAGAAGAAGGCAATTCGCTTGCAAGCAGAAACAAGTATGGAGGCGTAGATATCCTAAAGAACATAGGGTTTAATTTTAAAATCGGAGTTATGTGTTCTCTGGCAGTAGTGTTACTAAGTTTTAGTTGGACCACTTATGATGAGGTGAGTTATTTTGAGATTCCTGATATTGATGATACTGAGTTGTTGGTAATTCCAAGGACACTACCTTTTACACCGCCACCACCGCCTCCTCCACCTCCACCAGTAATCGAGCCGATACCAGATGAAGAAGTCATAGAAGAAGATATACCAGACTTTGTAGATCAGGATATAGAAGACGATGAGGTAATAGAAGAACCTGGACCTATTGCTGAAGAAAAGGATGTTGCACCAATTCCAATTCCAGCCCCAGTTATCGAAGAACCAATTGACGAAATAGTTTTTATTCCAGATAGTATGCCTAGGTTTCCAGGCTGTGAGGATATCTCAGGCACAAAGAAAGAAAAAAGAGCATGTGCCGATAAGAAGATGCTGGAGTATATCTACAGTAAACTTGACTACCCGCAGATGGCACAGAGTAATGGGATTGAGGGTACAGTAGTCTTACAATTTGTAATAGACAAAGAAGGAAAAGTAAAAGATATAAATGTGGTTAGAAAAGTAGGTGCAGGATGTGATGAAGCAGCAGCGAAAGTTATCAGTGATATGAATGAGCTTCCACAAAGGTGGACACCAGGCAAGCAAAGAGGCAGAAATGTAAAAGTGATGTATACACTACCAATCAAATTTAAACTCTTGAAATAGAGCTATTTAGGTAGTTTACACATTAAATAAAAGCTGATGTAAACCATCATGTGAGGGTTTTGAGATAAGTTTTAAACAATAGGGATGAATAATGTGGAAATGGGCAAAGTGATTATGAGTTTTTAGATTTAATTGTTAATATTATAAGGTCTAAATGACCTATTTTTAATAGGTATTTAAAATTATTTGAATATGGATATAGAATTTAATGGGCAGATGACAGCAATCCTAGCACTCGTGCTAGTATTACTTGTGATAGGCATTATTCTCTTTTTGAGAAATCAATTTAAGAGTAGTGGGAGTAGTGATCTCACAGAAAAGTATCGAGACAAGGAATGGGGATCTGTTCTTAAAGCTCGTAACAAGTATCCTGATGTAAATGCATTCGGTATGAGTGGTTCTTTTCTAAGATTTGGTTTAGCAGCTGCGCTTGCGTTAGTGCTTCTCGGTTTTAGTTGGACGACTTATGAGGATGACATATTTATACCAGATGATGCATTGGAGCTTGATGAGGAAATCGAGATTGAGCCTCCAAGAACTGCAGAGCCACCTCCTCCACCGCCTCCACCACCTCCACCAGTGATAGAGGAAGTGCCAGAGGAAGAAATTATAGAAGAAGAAGAGCCTGAGTTCGTAGATCAAGATGTAGAGGAAGAGACAGTCGTAGAAGACGCACCTGTAGCGGTAGAAGAAGAAGCACCGCCACCACCGCCTCCACCACCACCACCACCAGAGCCAGAAGTAGAAGAGATATTCAAAGTAGTGGAGCAGATGCCAAGATTCCCTGGTTGTGAAAATGAAGCAGGTGATAACAAGGCTAAAGAGGAATGTGCTAAAAAGAAAATGCTTCAGTACATCTATAAAAATCTAAACTATCCTGCAATCGCCAGAGAAAATGGTGTGGAGGGGTCATGTGTAATACAGTTCGTAGTAGATAAAAACGGATCTGTTACCGAAGCAAATCTTGTAAGAGATATCGGTGCTGGTTGTGGAGCTGCTGCTCTAAAAGTGGTAAAAGACATGAACAATCTACCGCAGAAGTGGACTCCTGGAAAGCAGAGAGGTAGAAATGTAAAGGTACTTTACACCTTACCAGTTAGATTTAAGTTAGAAGGATAACACTTCGATAAAGAAAATAAAATTAAGATTTGAAAGGCTGCTCACATTTTGAGCAGCCTTTTTTGTTTTTAGAAATGCAACTCTTATTTCTATATTTCCGTTATAAGGACATACATAAGTAGACTACAGATGTTCAGATTTATATTCTCGGTGTTTTTATTAGTTCAAGTAAGCTTACTAGTCGGTCAAGACTCTAAGCTCGCTAATGAATACTACCGTACTGGAGAATACGAGAAATCTGCTCAGATGTATAAGATGCTATCAGAGAAGACTAATTACAATGACTTTTATTTTAATAGATATGTAGAGTCATTATTAGCACTAGAAGAGTATGAGCAGAGTGAAGAGGTAATCAAAAAGCAGATAAAGCGATTTCCTCAAAATGTACAACTCTACGTCACCTATGGCAATATCTACGAAAGACTAGGTGACCAAGTTCAAGCAGATGCCCAATACGCCAAAGCCATTAAAAACTTAAGGCCCGATAAAGTTGTCGTAAGTAATCTTGGCAACGCATTTACAAGATTAGCTAAGTACGATCTTGCGCTTAAGACCTTCCACCTCGGGGAATCTTTATTAGAAAATCAAGGCACCTTCGCATATAGCTTAGCTGATATCTATAAGCGTAAAGGAGATGTCAATAATATGATCAAGTATTATCTGATCAGCATTAAGAGTAATCCATCGCGAGTCAATTCTTTAAAGACCTACTTTATGCAGACACTGCAGAAAGAAGACTTTGCAGAACTCAAAGCTCAACTTTATGAGCGGATACAAGAAGAGCCAGATAACATAGATTACCCAGAAATGCTCGAGTGGGTATTCATACAAGACAAAGATTATAGCAAAGCTCTAAGACAATCTAAAGCACTCGACAAGCGACTAGGAGAGAACGGGTTTAGAATTTATGATTTAGCACAGATTGCAGCTAATGATTTTGATTTTGAGACGTCTATTGCTGCTTACAATTATATCATCCAAGATAAAGGGACTAACTCTACATACTACATGAGTTCTAGGACGGAACTCCTCTCGGTGATGAAAAAAAGAATTCTTACCAATAAAGGTTTATCAAGGGAGGAGTTAGTTGAGCTCAGAGAAAATTATAAATCCTTTATTTCTGAAATAGGAAAGAATAATCAATCTGCCTATGTGATATCAGAGTTGGCTAATCTAGAAGCATACTACCTAGACAATGTTGATGGCGCAATCGAATTATTAAATGAGATGATCACACTGCCTGGTGTCAATAAAACCATAGCAGCTAGGGGCAAGATAAGTCTTGCAGATCTATACGTAATCGATGGAGATGTGTGGGAGGCTACGCTACTTTACTCTCAGGTAGATAAGACGTTTAGGGAAGCCTACTTAGGAGAGATGGCAAGATTTAAAAATGCTAAGTTGTCATATTACATCGGAGATTTTGAGTGGGCTCAATCCCAATTTGATATTCTTAAATCATCTACCTCTAAACTTATCTCTAATGATGCCATAGATTTATCTGTTTTTATCATGGATAATATGGGCCTCGATACTACGGATGTGCCACTAAAGATGTATGCACAGTCTGAGTTACTTAGTTTTCAGAATAAGTATGACGAAGCATTTGTGATGTTAGATGATATTACTAAAACATATCCTGATCATACCTTGCTAGATGATATCCTTTATGCAAAGGCAAAGATTTATGTCAAGCAAAGAGACTATGTAAGTGCTATACCTTTGTATGAAAAAGTAATTGCTAATCATCCAGAGGAGATACGATGTGACAACTCGATCTATGAACTTGCTAGAATTTATGAAGAGCAACTAGACGAACCTCAGCGAGCATCAGAATTATACGAAAAGTTGTTTGTAGAGTATTCTAATAGTACACTTGCCATTCAAGCTCGTAAAAGATATCGATTGCTCCGTGGTGATGATATTTAATTGATACCAATCATTTTTAATTATTGAAACTCCCTACTTACTCCTATTAACTTTGTAAGTCTAAATTACCCATAGTATGAATTTTGAATTATCAGAAGAGCAACTAGCAGTCAAGGAAGCAGCAAGAGAATTTGCCCAAAATGTATTGAAGCCTGGTGTTATAGATCGAGACTCTAAAATGAAGTATCCTACTGAAGAAGTAAAGCAGATGGGAGAGCTAGGATTTTTGGGTATGATGACATCACCAGAATATGGTGGCGGGGGAATGGATACCTTGTCATACGTGCTAGCTATGGAGGAGATATCTAAGATTGATAATTCTTGTTCGGTAATCATGTCGGTTAACAATTCTCTGGTTTTATGGGGTCTTGAGACTTTTGCTAATGAGGAACAAAAGAAAAAATATATTCCCAAAATAGTTACTGGTGAGACGATCGGAGCTTTTTGCTTGTCAGAACCAGAAGCAGGTAGCGATGCTACTAGCCAACGTACGACTGCAATTGACAAAGGAGATCACTATCTATTAAATGGCACTAAAAACTGGATCACTAGTGGTGGGACATCTAAGATCCATCTGGTAGTTGCACAGACAGATGCTGAGAAGGGGCATAAGGGGATCAATGTGTTTATCGTAGAGACTGCATGGGATGGAGTAAGCATAGGAGCTAAAGAAGACAAGCTAGGGATCAGATCATCTGATACGCATACTATCATGTATACTGATGTCAAGGTACCCAAAGAAAATAGAATAGGGGAAGATGGGTTCGGATTTAAGTTTGCCATGAAGACCCTTGGTGGTGGTAGGATAGGAATAGCGGCTCAAGCATTAGGGATAGCGGCAGGTGGGTATGAACTAGCAAAAGCATATGCAGACGAAAGAGAAGCATTCGGCAAAAAAATTAATCAGCATCAGGCAGTTGGATTTAAGTTAGCTGTAATGGCAACCGAGATAGAAGCTGCAAGAAACTTAGTATATAAATCAGCATGGTGTAAAGATCAAGGGCTAGATTATGTGACAGCAGGTAGTATGGCAAAACTATATGCCTCAGATGTGGCTATGCGTCAAACTGTAGAGGCAGTGCAGGTTCATGGAGGGTATGGATTTGTAAAAGAGTATCATGTCGAGCGACTGATGAGAGATGCAAAGATCACTCAGATCTATGAAGGCACCTCAGAAATTCAAAAGTTAGTACTAGCAAGACAGATTCAAAAAGACTTACTTTAGGGTAAAGCTTTAAATAACATTTGGGTAGATCATTTCAGATAGGAGTATTCGCAGGGATCCCAGTCAAGGTTCACTGGAGCTTTGGGTTTATGTTATTCTATGTCCTATTCTTAGGGCAAGCGATAGGCCTTAATGCTGAGCGTATGGTATGGTTTGCCATTTATATCTTGGTTTTATTCTTCTGTGTAATTTTACACGAATATGGACACGCCCTAGCTGCAAAGAAGTATAAAGTAGAAACTTTAGATATTATCATCTCTCCGATAGGTGGCTTGGCAAGACTTAAGAGTTTGCCTGATAAGCCGCTACAGGAATTTTTCATTGCTATTGCTGGTCCACTGGTCAATGTAGTCATCGCAACTGTGCTTGGGTTAGTTATCGTCTTTGGCCTTACTCAGAATCCACTAGATATTTCTGAAAATTTTAGCCAGATACATGTTTTCTCAGAATTTCTTAAGATGGTTTTTCTGACCAATGTTGCACTGTTTGTTTTTAATTTAATCCCTGCTTTTCCCATGGATGGGGGGCGAGTTTTAAGATCATTACTGGCGCTAAAGATGACAAGAGTAAAAGCAACTTTGATTGCTTCATCTATAGGAAAGATGTTAGCAGTCGGGTTTGTAATAGCAGCTTTTTTAAATCAACATTTGATTTTAGGATTTATTGGAGTGTTTATTTTTTTAATGGCACATGCAGAGTACAAGCAGATTAAGTTGTTAGATAAATTAAAAGCTACGACCATCGGAGAATTAGCAGTTACAAATTTCCAACCATTAAAGACGGATAGCTTGATTGTAGATGTACCTGCAGATGGGCCATTGAAGAGCCATATTGTAGTTAATGAATCTGGCTATCCTATTGGCTCATTACCAATTCACTTTATAGAAGATGCCCAAGAGAATCTATCTGATGATATGCAGGTTGGCCAGCTAGCCTCTCCTAAAATTAGATATGTAGATGAAAATCAATCAGTAGAATCTGCTAAAGAACTAATGCAAGCGGAAGGACTTAGTGTAATAGCAGTAACAAAAAACGGCCAACTACATGGAGCAGTTGACCGTAACATTATTTTAGATTTTATTAAGTCTTAAAGTCTTATTGACCTAGCTTTCCTTTTATTACTGACATAAGGTTATCGCTATCTGATGCATGGAGTAAGCCACCAGTACTCGTATCAAATATCATTGTGTACCCTTCAGCTTTACCATGGGCAATGATTACATCTTTTACTTTGTCAAGTATTGGCTTATAAAGCTCTTCTCGCTTAGTAGCTAGCTTTTGCTGTACCTCTACTTCATACTTTTGGATTGTCTGCTGCTCAGTTTGTAATTCAGCTTCTTTTTGTTGTATTTGGATTTGAGATAATGTGCCTTGCTGTACTTCTGCTGCAACACTTTCATATTTCTTTTGGAAAGTCTGTACCATTTGCTCACCCTTAGTTAGGAGTTGCTTTTGGTAAGTCTCTAATGAAGTATCAGCTGCCTTAACTTCTGATAAGCCTACCAATAATTCTGCTGAGTTAATGTATCCGTACTTCTGAGCAAACATAGAAGTACTTGCAGTCAAAAATGCTGCTATAAATAAGAATTTTGTAATCGAATTTATCATTATGCTGTTTTTACTAATGAGACGCAAATGTATCAGCTTTAGAATATTTTTGAGTTATTTTAACGTAAGATTAAGAAAGATATATTAGTCTGGCTCAAAGCCTAGAACGATACTAAATTTACCATATCCATTATTCTCACCTACTATCTTATCTATACCAAATCCATAATCAAAGCCTAAGAGTCCAAACATTGGGAGGAATACTCTCAATCCTGCCCCTGCTGATCGTTGTAGCTCAAAAGGATTAAACTGTCCAAAATCATCCCAAACATTACCTGCCTGTAAGAAGGAATGCACATAGATTGTACTATTTGGATTAGTACTCAATGGATATCTTAACTCTACTGTGTACTTGTTAAATACAGTACCTCCATCTGTACTGGTACGATCATCTGTTAGGTTAGCAGGAAAGTCAGTTGTCTCATAGCCACGAGCGGAGATGATATCTGTACCTGTGATTCCACTATTTTGATTTGATAATCCATCACCTCCAAACTCATATCGCTCAAAAGGTACACTGCCTATCTCTTTATTATACGATCCTAGGTATCCCATTTTAATAGAAGTCATCATGACTAAATTTCCTAATACAGGGAAATACCATTCTGCGTCAAATCTCCACTTGTGATATTCTAAGTAGTCAAATTTTCTTGCTGTTTCTCTTTCATTTATAAGTGCAACCTCTTCGAATTCTGATAAAGCATTTTCCGATCCTCTAGTAAGATTTTCTTCAAATATTGCAGTTTCTTTTTCGGCATCTGTCATCGGCCAGTAGTCCGTGCCTCTAAACAAGGAGTACGGTGGAGTCAACTGTAGAGAAAGTGAAACCTTCGAACCTCTCTTAGGGAAAATGGGTTCATTGACACTACTACGAGAGATAGTTTGTCTTATGTTGAAATTTTTAAACGAACCAGAGTTTACTGGGAATCTAGTTCGGAATTTATCTAAGAAGATATTCTCTAGATTTAGAATTGTATTTGATACAAAGAAATCATCAGGCCATCTTAACTGTGTACCCAAACCAATAAACCCTCTAGTAATCTTAAGGAGTCCTTGATTAAATGATGACTGGTCGTAAGTAGTATGCGCCATTCCAATCGTAAAAGAATTAGCCTTCTTACCACCTAACCATGGCTCTGTAAAGGAAGCATTATAGGATCTAAAAAATCTACTGTTAGATTGTAACCTAACAGAAAATTTTTGCCCATCACCTTGAGGTAAAGGACTCCAAGATTCTTTCTTTCCAATATTCTGAATAGAGAAGTTATTAAATGTCACCCCTAAAGTTCCGATCAGACCATTAAACCCTCCGTATCCTGCAGAAAGCTCTAGCTGATCCGACGGAGTTTCTTCCACCGTGTATTCTATATCAACAGTACCCTTTGCTTGATTTACTGGAGTCTGTATATCTAGTGTTTCAGGATTAAAGTATCCGAGATTAATTATCTGTCTTTGAGATCTGACAATGTCTGATCTACTAAATTTTTCTCCAGGCCTAGTGTAAATTTCTCTTCTTACTACATGCTCTTTGGTTCTGTCATTTCCTTTTATGATTACTCGATCAATCGTCGCCTGTGGTCCTTCACTGATACGCATCTCTAAGTCTATCGAATCTCTATCTACAGATATCTCAGTAGGCTTGACATCAAAGAATAAGTATCCTTGATCTAGATAGAGCGAACTGATATCTCTACCATCAAGACTAAAGCTCATTCTCTTCTCCAGTAATTCTTCATTATAAATTTCTCCTGGTTCGATACCTAACACAAGGCTTAACTGCTCATCAGTGTAGATAGAGTTTCCTTTCCATGTTATGTTTCTAAAGTAATATCTATCACCTTCATCAATATCAAAATGGATTCTCACTAAACCTTCTGCATCACGCCAGATACTGTCATTCGTAATTTTTACATCCCTAAAGCCATTCTTGTTATAGTGAGCGATTAGTTTCTTTTTATCTTCTTCAAAGTTTTCTTTTATAAATTTTGACTTACGAAAGAATGTTCCTTTTCTCTTTGTCTCCTTAATCAGTTTTCTAACCTTTTTATCTTTTAGGTTATCGTTTCCAGTGAACGTGATGTCAGATATTTTTACTCTTTCGCGTGGATCTACATCGAACGCTAGTACAATAGAGTTTGCTCTTACGGTATCTTTCTCCTCTGCTAGCGTTACAGTAGCATCCAAGTTTCCTCTATCGATGTAAAATTGTTTGAGCTTTTTGATAGCAAGCTCTTTGTCATTATCTGATATTATTTTTCCTCGAGTAACAATATCTTGTACAATCTCAGTAAGGTCATCTTCGTGAGATTTCTTGATACCACTAAATTTTAACCTAGAAAGGGTAGGGCGTTCTGTGAGAATTATTTTGAGGAATAAAACGTCTTCTTCCACTCTGTCCTGTATCACTTCTATGTTAGAAAAGATACCAAGACGATAGAGCGCTTTCACACCTTTCGAAATATCAGTTCCTGGGATTTCGATTTTGTTACCTTCTCTGAGACCAGCTACAGATTTTATAGCATTGGCATCTCGTTGTCCTCCTCCTTCTATCTCTATTCCTCCGAGCTCATATGATTTGACCTCTATGCCATAGTCTATGTAATTCCTGTCTTGAGCATACTGCTCTGAGACAAAAAACAAGGATGAAAAAATTATAATCAAGAATGCCTTATTGAACTGCATTGTATTTTCTTATTTCTTTAATTATCAACACTTTACAAGAAACGAATAGCCTCTTTTACTGCTGCTACTTGATAGATTATTTAACGTTGTCTTAAGCTTATGCTAGCTGCTCACTAGTTTTACCAAATCTACGCTCTCTACTCTGAAAATCTATCAATGCCTCATAGAGGTGTTGTTTTCTAAAATCTGGCCAAAGCACATCTGTAAAGTATAATTCTGTATATGCTAATTGCCAAAGTAGGTAGTTGCTTATTCTTTGCTCTCCACTTGTCCTAATCATCAATTCAGGATCAGGATAATTTTTAGTGGTGAGATAATTTTCAAATGTTTTGTCCTCAATTTGTCTTGCGTCAAGCTTTCCCTCTTTTACTTCTATTGCCATTTTTCTAGCTGCTTCTACAATCTCCCATCTTGCACTATAATTTAATGCGAGTATCATAGTCATTCTAGAGTTAGTCTTAGTATCCTCTATTCCTTTGAGCAAAGCTTTATGACTTTTTGCTGGCAATTTATCTAAGTCACCGATTGCTTCTAATCTGATATCATTTTCATTCAAAGTCTCTACCTCTTTAGATAGCGTGTCTACTAATAACTTCATCAAAGCATTTACCTCCATCGCTGGTCGATTCCAGTTTTCTGTAGAAAATGCAAAGAGAGTCAAATACTCAATTCCTAACTCTGCTGAAGCTTCTGCTGTCTCCCTAACAGCCTTCACACCATTACGATGACCGAAGACTCTTGCCATTCCTTGCTGCTTTGCCCAACGCCCATTGCCATCCATAATCACTGCTAGGTGTTTAGGCAATTTTGTTTCATCTATTTTAGAAATAAGTTCGGACACTAGAAAAGCCTGTCAATTGGAGCGCGAAGTTACTGAAAAAACACATGCTTTGGGCTGAAAAATCCAAGGATATATCGAATAAATGGCCTATTATGGAATGTTTCTTAGCATATTCGAATTATATAATTGACTTCTAAAAACTAAACATACCAATTATGAAATATGTAATGCTATTATTTGCAACGGCTTTGTTTTCTACTATTGCTTGTGGGACGCTTGATCCATGCAGCTCTCCTGATGCTTTCGTAAAGGCACATGCTAACTTTGTATCCTCAACTATAGATAAGGCGGATGACTTATCAGAGAACGATTGGAAGGAAAAAGACAAAGAATTTGAGAAGCTTATGGATAGTTGCTTCGAAGGATTAGAGGACGACCTTTCTAAGAATGAGAAAGAAGAAATCGCGACTAACTCTGCTAAGTATCTGGCTAAGAGAGTTCATAACAGTATTGGGTTTTCTTTAGATGGCTTAGCTAATAATATTGGGAAAGTATTTGATGAGGATTTTGAAGAGTCTATGGAAAAAATGGGTGAAGATTTAGGTAAGAGTATGGAGGGGTTTGGAAAAGACATGGAGGGCTTAGGAAAGGAAATGGAAAATCTCT
Organism: uncultured Saprospiraceae bacterium; assembly: GCA_937929885.1. Lineage (GTDB taxonomy): Bacteria > Bacteroidota > Bacteroidia > Chitinophagales > Saprospiraceae > CALFUQ01. The sequence continues at coordinate 15,557 of CALFUQ010000065.1, read as the reverse complement.
TTGATGAAGATTTTAAAAATAAAGTAGAAGACATCTTCGATGAGGATTTTAAGAATAAGATGGAAGATCTATTTGATGATGAATTCAAGAATAAGATCGAAGACATCTTTGATGATGAATTTCAAGATGACTTGAAGAAGACATTTGAGGAGTTGGGTAAGAATCTAGAAGGTGTTGGCGAAAAATTAAAGGAAGCATTAGAAGAGGCAGCAGAAAATAAGTAAAATCATACATGATATAGTTTGTATCTTAGTGGCTGATTATGAACTGGGTATACATCGATGTTTGATATAATACTAGCATTTATTACTGCTTTTTTCTTGACTTATTTTGCGATACCATCGATCATAAAGGTATCAGAGAAGAAAGGCCTATTTGACGAACCTGGAGAAAGGAGATCTCACACAGTAAGCACGCCATCACTTGGAGGCATTGCGATATTTGCAGGGACTATTTTCTCTATCGTTCTATGGACGCCATTTGAGTATTTCGGACCTTTACAGTATATCCTTTGTGCTTTCATTATCATTTTCTTGATAGGTGCTAAAGATGATATCGACCCAACAGGACCAGGCAAGAAATTTTTAGGGCAAGTATTCGCAGCTTTTATTTTAGTCTTCAAAGCAGATGTGAAAATCTCTTCTCTCTATGGAATAATGGGGGTTTATCAAATTCCTGATTGGCTTAGTATCATACTTTCAGTTTTTACGATAATTGTTATCATTAATGCCTTCAACCTAATAGATGGTATCAATGGTTTGTCTGGTAGTGTAGGGACTTTGATATCGGTTACATTGGGTCTGTGGTTTTTTAATATTGATAGATTAGAGATTGCTTGTGTCGCATTTAGTCTTGCTGGATCTACAATAGCATTTTTGAGATACAACATCACTCCAGCGAAGATTTTCATGGGGGATACGGGGTCACTATTACTGGGAACCGTCTGCTCTATACTAGCCATATTATTCATAGAATCACAAAATACCATTGGAGATTCCTATTGGGCTGTTAAGTCTGCCCCCTCAGTTGCATTTGGGATTCTGATTTTGCCTCTTTTTGATACTTTACGAGTATTTGTAGGTAGAATAATCAAAGGTAAGTCACCCTTTCAACCGGATAGGACGCATATACATCACCTATTACTAGATGCTGGGATGTCTCATATGCAAGCTACATTTACGCTCATCTTGGTCAACGTATTTTTCATCTTTATAGCTGTCATGATGCAAAATATTGGTACACTTAATCTTCTAATCTTAATCATAGGAATAGCGGTCTTGCTTTCCACGATGCTCAGTATAATAGCTTCTAATAAACGTAAGGTTAAATCTCCCAAAGCATGAACCTAGTTTGGGTTTTTGTTGGCGGCGGATTAGGCAGTTTATGCAGGTATAGCATTTCCAGATTGATGGCTAATTACGAAATGGATTTCCCGCTAGCCACTTTTATTGCAAATGTGATAAGTTGTATCATCTTAGGATATCTTGTAGGATTAACACTCAAAGATGGTCTCTCTGAGAACATGAGGCTGCTACTGATGACAGGGTTCTGTGGTGGCTTTTCTACCTTCTCTACTTTCAGTGCTGAAAGTTTTCAGCTTTTACAAAATGGAAATATCGGAACTGCAATGTTATACATTGGAGTGAGTATCATAGTTTGTTTGATATGCATTTGGTTAGGACTCAAGCTGGCCAATTAAGTATGATTCTAAGAATCATCTAGTAAAAAGTTCTAAATAAGTATATAGCTAGCATCCCCCAGTAAGTCCCTGTGACCATACTTAGTATAGATAGTAAAATAGCATGCGGCATCCATTCTTCATTGTAGGCTTTCGTTACTGCTGGCGCAGTAGATATACCACCTACATTTGCCATACTAGCAATCGGGACCCAAGCGAAATTTAATTTACATAAGTATGCGACGACCATCATGACTACATAATGTAGAATAAGCCAAATAATAGAAAAGATAATGATAGATGCTGGTAGACTAAAATTTGAAAAATTAAGCTTCAAACCGAGAATTGCCATTATTGAAATAATTAAGTATCCACCACATTTGATCATAAAACTATGATTCCAAAACTTAAAAGAATTACCTAAAACCAGTCCAACAATTGAAAGGACAATTATCTTGTTAAGAAATTGTTCTACAAAGAAATAACTTAGAATTACCAGCAATAGACAGATACTGACAGTAAGTAGAATGTTTTTATTGAAGTCATCAGTTATTAGTATTTCATCTGGAATAAAATCAATTTTAGTATCATTAATTTTCAAACGATTATTGATGGCTTCACTCTTTTTTATTTTTTGAAACATTAGGATAGTCCAGATATTGATAAGTACATTATCCATAACTAGTATTACAAGAAATACAGATTCTGAACACCCAGAAATCTCTTTCAAGATTAACTGGCTAGTACTTCCTCCGATCCAGCTTCCGACTATGGTTACCATTCCCTGCCAATAGTCTTCGCCAATAATAGAATTGTAGAATACATCGGTAAACAAGCTGAAAAGGCCCAATAATAGCAAAGGAAGAGTAGCGATAGCAAATGATCCACTAACAAAAACTAAAATTGGACGTAGACCTACAGACTTTAGTTGTCTGAATGACAGAGCACTCATGAGAACAACTATTGCAAGAGGCATAATGAAGTTTTTGCTAAACGAATGGAGTTTAACTGATGAGAGGTCTAAACTAAAGCAATGAGTAACAATTGCAGGAATGATATATGCAAACAGGATAGCAGGAATCCAATTCAATACTTTCCTAATTGCTGGCGCTTTACTCTGATCTATGATGAGAACACTTATGACGGTGAGCACGACTAATATGACACTAAGTAATTCCATAGATCTAACCTAATTTCTGAAAGCGAACAGAAATTAAGATACCCAATTCTACGAAGCTAAATATTGTAAAGGCTATATGATTTTACCTTCAAACATAAGGATGTCAACTTATTGTAAATACGACAATTAGCAAATAGTAAAACTTATACTCAGAATAAAATACAGGTTAAGCTTTCTTTACTTGAATCGCTACAGCAATCTCATCAACTAGATCAATCTTATCGCCAGCTACATTGTCACTTAAACTTAATCCAGTAGCTAATACCTCATTAGAAATATAATCAGAAAACTCACTTAACACTGGCTTAAGACTTTCGTGTGCTTCGATTGTAACTACTATCTTATCTGTAACATTAAAGTCCTGCGTCTTACGGATATTCTGTATCCTATTAACGATTTCTCGAGCAAGTCCTTCAGCTTTAAGCGTATCTGTCAAGCTTATATCAAGTGCAATAGTGATATCCTTGTCTGTAGCTACCTGCCATCCTGGGATATCTTCTGATACTATCTCAAAATCCTCAAGAGATAGATTAAATGTTTCTCCATTTACTTCGAGCTTGTAACTATTTGATTTTTCGATGGCAGCAATTGCATCTTGATCAAGCCCAGATATTATATTTGCTCCATCCTTCATTTGCTTACCCAACTTTCGTCCTAGTGTCTTGAAGTTTGGTTTTACTTTCTTCTTGATTACGCCAGCAGTGTCGGTGATGTATTCTATCTCTTTGATATTTACTTCTGAGAGGATTAGTTCTTTCACTGCTTCTACTTGATCTTGGAATTTGTTATCTAAGATTGGCAGCATTATTTTTTGCAAAGGTTGGCGAACCCTTAAGCTTTCCTTCTTTCTAAGTGATAGTACAAGAGATGAAATGCGCTGAGCGTAATCCATCCTTTCTTCTAATGCTTTATCGATTGCACTTTGGTCTGGGGTAGGGATGAGTGTAAGATGTACACTTTTCTCTGCTTCTTTGCTAGAAGCATTATTAAGATTTTGATATAACCAGTCAGAAAAGAAAGGTGCTATAGAAGCCATCAACTTAGAGATAGTCAATAGGCAATCATATAAAGTCTGATAAGCAGCTATTTTATCTGCTGTGTATTCTCCTTTCCAAAATCTTCTTCTGCAAAGTCTTACATACCAATTACTCAAATGATCATCTACAAAAGACATGATCTTCCTGCAGACATTAGTAGGTTCGTAATTAGCATACTCGGCATCCACTTCTTTTACTAGCGTATTAAGTAGAGAGATTACCCATCGATCTATTTCTGTTCTATCTGCTAATGGGATAGTGTCTTCTTCATAAGCGAACCCATCGATATTTGCGTAAAGGGCAAAGAAAGAATAGGTGTTATAAAGTGTGCCGAAGAATTTTCTTTTTACCTCTTCTACACCTGCTAGATCAAACTTAAGATTGTCCCATGGTTGCGAGTTAGACATCATGTACCATCTTGGTGCATCAGCTCCATGATTATCAATTGTCTCAAATGGGTCAATCACATTGCCTAATCGTTTAGACATTTTGACTCCATTCTTATCTAGTACAAGGCCTGTGGACACTACGTTTTTAAAGGCTACACTGTCCTTGACCATAGATGAGATACTGTGTAAAGTGTAGAACCACCCACGAGTTTGATCCACTCCTTCACAAATAAAATCCGCAGGATAAAAAGATCCAGAGTCTACCATTTCTTTATTTTCAAATGGATAGTGAAGCTGAGCAAATGGCATTGCGCCAGAATCAAACCAGACATCAATCAAGTCTAACTCTCTTGTCATTGCTTTACCGTCTTCTGAGACCAAGGTGACACCATCTATGTATGGTCTATGCAAATCCTTAGGCATTTTCTGTTCTAACCCTAAAGCAGCATTTGCTGCAGAAATTTCTTGGTCTAACTCTTCCATTGAGCCGATACACTTGGCTTGCTCGCCATCTTCAGTTCTCCAGATCGGAAGCGGGATACCCCAGTAGCGGGATCTTGATAAATTCCAATCTTGCATATTCTCTAACCAATTACCAAATCGCTTCTCTCCTGTGTGAGATGGTTTCCAGTTGATCGTCTTATTGAGTTTAGACATATGCTCTCGTTGAGAAGAGTTCTTAACAAACCAACTATCAAGGGGATAGTAAAGGATAGGTTTGTCAGTTCTCCAGCAATGCGGATAATTGTGCTGATACTTCTGCACGTTAAAGGCTTTGTTCTCTTCCTTAAGTTTAATGCTGATGTCTATATCTACATTTTTATAATCCGGTTCGTCCTTATAATCCTTTACATATCTACCAGCAAAGTCAGTTACCTCGTCCACAAATTTTCCTTGTTTATCTACAAGCGTAAGTGAACCCAAACCATTCTCCTTTCCGACAAACATATCATCTGCACCAAAAGAAGGAGCAATATGAACAATCCCTGTTCCATCTTCTGTAGAAACGAAATTGCCGAGTACTACTTTGAATGCATCACCATTGTCAGGCTGTACATAAGGTAGAAGTTGCTCATAACTTATCATCTCTAGCTCGTTGCCTTTATAAGTCCCTGTTATCTCAAAAGGTATATTTTTATCCTCCGGTTTAAATTCTTCAAAACTTAAATCTGCATTTTCAGGTTTAAACCACTTAGAGACTAAGTCTTTTGCTAAAATTACATTGACAGGAATTTTAGTGTAAGGGTTAAAAGTTCTGACTCTTACGTACTCTATTTTTTTACCTACTGCTAATCCTACATTTGATGGTAGCGTCCAAGGAGTAGTCGTCCATGCTATAAAGTAGACATCTCCTTCCCCTTTTCCTTCAAAGAGGAAATCTGACTTTTCGTTCTGGACTACTTTAAATTGTGCTACTGCTGAAGTGTCTTTCACGTCTTGATATGCGCCTGGCATGTTAAGTTCGTGTGTGCTTAATCCTGTTCCCGCTGCTGGGGAATATGGTTGTACTGTATATCCTTTATAAATTAAATCTTTGTCATACAATTGCTTTAACAACCACCATACAGATTCTATGTATTCATTTTTAAAAGTGATATATGGATTATCTAGATCTACCCAGTAGCCCATCTTGACAGTGATGTCATCCCACATATCCTTAAAGCGCATGACAGTCTCTTTGCACTTTTGATTGTACTCTTCTACGGTTATACTTTTTCCTATATCTTCTTTAGTGATTCCTAACTCTGATTCTACTTTTAGCTCGACAGGTAGGCCGTGGGTATCCCATCCACCTTTTCTGTCTACTCGCTGACCTTTCATAGTATGATACCTACAGAAAAGATCTTTGACAGTCCTTGCCATGACATGATGTATACCTGGCTTTCCATTCGCAGAAGGCGGCCCTTCGTAAAAGACGAAAGTATTATCGGCAGGACGCTCTTCTATACTCTTCTGAAAAGTCTGATGCTCCTCCCAGAATGCGAGGATTTCTTTATCTATTGCTGGTAGATCTAATCCCTTAAATTCTCTATACTTAGCCATGTAAACAGTTTCTATTTTGCAAGCAGCAAAAATACCTAAATCGATTTGCTTTTGGTGATTAGTTAGTTCTTGATTATCTTAAGTCACACCTTTAGAGTTAGTGTTTGATGAGTTTAATTGTTAAAATCAGTCTAAGTATGACAACTGCCTTACAGATTCAATGGATTATCATGTAAATAATGTGGCTTTGTACGTAACTAGAGTCAAAAGAGAACAAAGCAACTATCCATTGCTTGTTAATAAGAACACTGAAATATATTTATAAGATACACACACACTTTTAATATTTAAAAACACTTACACTAGTAAAGTTTTAAAGCGGCCCACACAGCCGCTTTTTTTTATGCCATAATTCTAAATGTCTATATGCTTCCACTTTCCCTTTCTAAACACAACAATGGCCATGATTGCAAGAATAGCGCTACTGAGTGCTATACTAATATAAACTCCCATCGGCCCGAGCCCAGCACTAATCGCTAGTACATAAGCAAGTGGTACTTGTATAAGTACAAATGCTATGAAGTTAAGTAATGTCGGCGTGTAGGTATCACCAGCCCCATTAAATGATTGACCCAGTACCATTTCGTAAGCATAAAAAATATAACCAGCACAAATGATTCTTAATGCAAGTACTCCATTCAATATTACATCTGGGTTATCACTGAATATACTAATCACTGGGGGAGCTACGAAAAATGCAACTACAGAAACTGATGCTAAGAACAGCATATTATAGTAAGCTGCCTTCCATGCAGACTGCTCTGCTCGATCGGCTTTACCAGCGCCTAAGTTTTGACCTACTAAAGTTGAAGCAGCCATGGATAAACCCCATGATGGAAGAATGGTAAACATAATCACTCTCATCGCCACCGTATAACCAGCTAATGCGTCACTACCAAACACCGCTATAATCCTAATCACTAAGATCCAACTTATCGTTGTTAGTAGATATTGACCTGCCCCACCGATGGCTACTTTGATTTGTCTCAATAGCATGTCCTTAACGATAGTGATGTGTCTGACACTTACTTTGATTAATGATTTCCCATTTATCAAATAGTATAACTGGTATAATACTCCGATTCCTCTACCAATACAAGTTGCGATAGCAGCGCCTTTTAAACCAAGTTCAGGAAATGGCCCAAGACCAAAAATGAGACAAGGATCTAGAATTATGTTTATCCCGTTAGCTAGTATTAAGGTTTGCATTGCAATAGATGCATTTCCAGCACCTCTAAATACGGCATTGATTACAAATAGCAATACCAACACTATATTAAAGCTGAGCATAATCCTGCAATAGGAGGTGCCTTCTGTGATAAGGCTTTCGCTTCCTCCCATTAATCGCAACAAGTCTGGGGCATATATAAACCCTACAAGACCAAGAGCAAAAGAAGTGAAGATTGCTAAAAAAATAGACTGTACTCCTGCAAAGGTGGCTTCATCTACATTGTTTTCCCCTATCCGTCTAGAGACCATAGCAGTCGCAGCGCTACTAATCCCTAGAGCAACTGACATGACTATGAACATGAAGGTTTCTGTAAGCCCAATAGTAGCCAGAGCATCATCACTACCCAACCTCGAAATGAAGTAGGCATCTGCAAGTGCAAAAGTGGCTTCCATCATCATCTCTAGAATCATAGGTATCGCTAGTAAAAATAACGCACTATTAATACTGCCTTCGGTGAAGGATTCAACTTCACCTTTTATGGCCATTAAGAAATATTTGAAAAACTTATTCAATTGAAATTAAATGTGCGTGCAAAATTAATAAAGGTGCAGCCATGGACTAACTTTAGGCTTTATTTCATACTGTAACAATAACACATGGCTATCATTAAACCATTCAAAGGATATAGACCACCTGGCAATCTAGTAGAAAAGATCGCATCTAAACCATATGATGTGATGAATCGTGCAGAAGCAAAAGAAATGGCTGCAGGTAATGAAATTTCGTTTTTACGGATTACTCGGCCTGAACTAGAATTTGATGATTCGGTTTCTGCTTACGCACCAGAGATTTATCAGCGAGCAAAAGAGAACTTTCAAAAATTTGCAAACGATGGAGCTCTAGTGCAAGACGAAGCAGCGTGTTTTTATATCTATAGATTAGTAATGGGAGAGGTCGATCAGACGGGTATTGTTTGCGTATGTGGAATTGATGATTATTGGAATGGAGTAATTAAAAAGCATGAATACACGCGCCCTCTCAAAGAGAAAGATCGTATCACAAATATAAAAGTTAGCGGTATCCAACCAGGTCCTGTTTTTAGTGCTTATAAGAATAGAGAAGATGTCGATGAGTTTGTAGAGACCTATAGAAAAGAAAATTCTCCAGTATATGACTTTGAGTCTGAGGATAAAGTCTTACATCAGGTATGGGTAGTTTCAGAAAATGAGAAGGTCAAAAAATTAGAAAGTATTTTAAAAGATGTGCCAGAAATATACATCGCAGATGGACATCATAGAGCTGCAAGTGGTTCTAAAGTTGGGTTAGAGTTGAGAGAAGAAAAAGGTTTGAATGAGGATGCACCTTATAATTATTTTCTCTCAGTTATTTTTCCTCATGATCAGCTAAGCATCCTAGATTACAATAGATTAATCAAGGATTTAAATGGGCATACCAAAGAAGAATTTATTACTGCTCTAAGTCAAATTTTTGAAGTAGTAGAAAAAGGCAGAGAGGTTTTTAAACCAACTCGAACTCGATCATATGGTATGTACTTAGATGGATCATGGTATGAATTAAAACTTAGAGAGGCCTATGATATGCAGGATGATCCTGTTGAAAAACTCGATATTTCTCTGTTGGACAAGTATGTTTTAAAAGCCTTGCTAGATATACAAGATCAGCGGACAGATAAGCGTATAGATTTTGTAGGAGGAATAAGAGGTCTTGGAGAGTTACAAAAAAGAGTCGATAATGGAGAGATGAAAATTGCCTTTGCTATACACCCAGTTAGTATTATAGAGTTATTTGATGTAGCGGATTCTGGTAAGGTAATGCCTCCAAAATCTACCTGGTTTGAACCTAAGCTTAGAAGTGGTTTATTTGTTCACCAAATAAATTGATCTAAAGACTGTATATTCAAATCAAAAAAGAACCTATGAGAATACTAAGTATTTTATTCGTCGGCTTGTTACTTTTTTCTTGTGATACTAAACCAAATGTAGAGGTACTTAAAGCGCAGGTGGATCAGGTAGATTTTGATGAAAAATTAGAGGAACTAGGAATAGAACTACCGCCAGTATCACCACCTCAAGCTAATTATGTAAACATCACTCAATCAGGCAAGATTTTGTTCTTAGCAGGGAAGGGACCTCGCAAATTAGATGGTACATACATTACCGGCAAGATAGGTGCAGACGTAACCCAAGAACAAGGATATGAAGCAGCAAAGCTCACAGCAATAAATCAACTCGCAGTTCTTAAAGATCACTTAGGCGACCTCAATAAAGTTAAAAGGATACTTAAAGTAACAGGTATGGTAAACGCAGTACCTGATTTCACAAACCAACCAGAAGTAATCAATGGGTTTTCTGATCTTATGGTAGAAGTGTTTGGGGAGAAAGGTAAGCATGCTCGTGCTGCAGTAGGCATGGGTTCTTTACCAAGAAATATTTGCGTTGAAATTGAATTGATTGTAGAAACTTATTAGACTATGAAAATTTTATGGGGGATAGATTTAGGAGGCACGAAAATCGAAGGCGCTGTCTTGGAATATGACAAAGACTTTAAGGTGGTTGAGAGATTAAGAGTTCCTACAGAAGCTGATCAGGGCTATAAGCATATTTTAAAGCAAATCAAAAAGCTGGTTGATCTCTTAAAAGAAAAAACACAATTACAACCTGCGACGATCGGATTTTCTACTCCAGGTGCATTGGATCCAACTACTCAGACTTTAAAGAATAGTAACACCACTTGCATGAATGGTCAGCGATTTAAACAAGATGTAGAAAATATATTAGGCTTACCAATTAAGATGGCTAATGATGCGAATTGTTTTGCCCTAGCAGAGAACATGTTTGGAGCAGTGCGAGATATAGAACCCAAACCAGAAGTAGTGTTTGGAGTGATTATGGGTACTGGAGTAGGAGGTGGAGTAGTGGTAAATGGCAAGGTGATTAGCGGTCGTCACGGCATAGGTGGTGAGTGGGGGCATAACTTCATCGATGATAATGGTGAAGATTGTTATTGTGGTAAAGTAGGGTGTAATGAGACTGTTTTTTCAGGTCCTGCACTTCAGCGATATTATAAATCTGTGAGTGGTAAGGATATGAAGATGAAAGATATAGTGATTGCCTATCGAGCAGGTAATGATCCATTTGCAATTAAGACTATGGAAAGACTGTTCTCTATGTTTGGAAAAGCAATCTCTCAAATCCTTAATGTACTAGATCCTGAAGTGGTAGTGATCGGAGGGGGGTTAGGTAATATTGATGAGATATATACTCATGGAGTTGAGCAAGTCAAGGAGCACATATTTAACAGTAAAAAAGTAGAGACGTTATTTATAAAACCAAAGCTTGGCGATAGTGCAGGAGTGTTTGGCGCTGCGTTGTTATAAGTTTTATATTCATATTAAAGAATTGAGTTAATAAAATTGACCCAGTTATTATAAATTTGAGCGACGCTAAAGTGAAATCAATGCTTGAAACCAAAGACCTAGCATATTCCTATGATAAAACAAACTGGATTACATTTCCAGATATGTCTTGCAGTGCAGGGGATAGTTACTTAATCCTAGGTCAATCTGGTACAGGTAAAACTACTTTTTTACACTTACTGAGTGGTCTGCTTAAGCCAATGAAAGGTGACATAACGATCGGAGGAAAATCACTTTCCAAACTCACAGGAGGTCAACTTGATAAATTTAGAGGTCAGAGTATTGGTGTAGTCTTTCAATCAGCACATTTTATCTCTTCCTTGAAAGTGATGGATAACCTGCGGTTAGCACAAAAGCTGTCTGGTCATCCGGTTGATGATGGGCGTATCAAAAGTTTATTGCAGACACTTAATTTGGGACATAAAGAAAGTGCCCTGACAAAAGACCTAAGTGTAGGAGAAAAGCAAAGAGTAGCCATTGCAAGAGCTGTCATTAATAAACCTGCAATCCTACTTGCTGACGAACCTACCTCTGCACTCGATGACAAGAATTGCGATGAAGTGCTTGACTTACTAGAACAAACGGCAAAGGATGCTAATTCGATCCTGATGATCGTCACTCATGACAACAGACTAAAAACTAGATTCAAAAATCAAATCGTGATATCATGAATCTGTTAAAACTAGCATGGAAGAATATCACCCATAGGCCACTCAATTTGGTATTGAGTATGGTGTTGTTTGGATTAGGAGTAGGATTGATAATTCTATTACTCCTTCTCAATAGTCAAATGAAAAATAATTTTGATCGTAATCTAGCGGATATAGATATGGTCATTGGCGCAAAGGGGAGTCCGCTCCAGATGATCTTGTGTAGTATGTATCACATCGATAATCCTACAGGAAATATTAATGTGGAAGAGGCAAAGCCATTTTTGAGAAAGGAACACCCACTAATCAAAACTAATGTCCCATTATCTTTAGGCGATAGCTATAAATCGCACAGGATAGTCGGTACTAATCATGATATCTTAAATCTCTATGATGGGAAGATAGAATCAGGTGAGTTATGGGAAAATGATTTTGAAGTTACTCTAGGTAAGTCTGCAGCCCTTGATATTGGCTTAGAGTTGGGCGATACTTTTCAGAGTTCACATGGGTTTGATGATGCCGAAGACATGGAGCATGATGGGTTATTTAAAGTTGTAGGCATATTAGAACCCACAGGATCTGTACTGGATCAGTTAATACTTAGTAATCTAGCAACTATATGGGAAAACCATGATCATGATGGAGGAGGTCACGAAGATCATGAAGGGCACGACCATAGCGATCATGCAGTAAGTAATTTTAATTTGTTAGATTATCCAGATAAGGATATTACCTCTATCCTAGTACAGTTTAAAAATCGAACTAACTTCCAAGCACTAAACATGCCGCGAAATATCAATGAGAATACAGATATGCAAGCTGCTTCTCCTGCGATTGAGATTAACCGATTATACAGCATGATCGGTATAGGCGTAGATGCGCTTAGGAATCTTGCCATCATTATTGCATTAGTTTCCGCCTTCAGTATTTTCATTTCACTGTTTACATCACTTAGAGAGCGTAAGTATGAGCTAGCGCTGATGAGAGTTATGGGGGCATCGCCTGGCAAGCTTTTCTTTCTTATCATATTAGAAGGGATGGTTTTGGCATTATTCGGATTCTTGGTGGGTTTACTGATTAGCCATATTGGGATGGAAGTCCTAGCGTCATATGCCAAATCGAGTTATCGATACAGTTTTACAGGTAAGACCTTCTTAGCGACAGAATGGTGGGTGCTATTGGCTTCTTTGGCTATTGGATTTGTAGCTGCAATTATTCCAGCTATTCAGGCTTATAAAACTGACATCCACAATACACTTAGCAAGTAGACCTTTTTAATAAAGTCTTAACCGCATTTTAACCAGATTAATACGAAATTTAGGGTCATGTACTTGATGAGATTAATCATTCTGTTTCTTTTCATTGGAATTAGTACCAATTGCTTAGCACAAGGTTCGCCTATGTGGCAAACCTTAGGTACAGTGGAGAAAGAGTCGACCTACGACGAATCACTTGGTATGACAATAGATAAGATCACTGTAGGATTCATGGCTAAGTCCTATCAAGGACAAGAGATAGAGATAGATGGATATATCATCCCACTTACTGGCAAAGTAAGCCAGAGCCACTTTATGCTCTCGCTATTTCCTGCTAATATGTGTTTCTTTTGTGGAGCGGCGGGACCAGAGACAGCTATGCAAGTATTCATGTCAAATGACAAAAAAGTAAAGTACTCAGATAACAAAATAAGGCTCAAGGGAGTCCTAAGAATAAATGAACAAAATTCAAATGGTTTACTTTATACCTTGGAAGAAGCCGTAATTTTGTAAAATCAGACAAAAAAGAAAAATGAAGCATATATATATCATCATCGCAGGTTTATTGTTTTTTAATGTAAGCTATGCACAAGATGCTAGACCAACCACTAAAGAAGAAGCGATCGAAGTAGCTAGAAAAGCAGCTGACGTAGAACCAGCTGCTGCGACGGCAACACTAAAGAAAGAAAACACGTGGAAAACTTTAGCAAAGATTACCTATGTCAAAGAGTATGATGAGATCATGGGTTTCAAAATTGACAAGCCAGTTTTTAGTGATAAGGTCAAAGAACTCGCAGAAGAAGAAGTAACCGTAAAAGGATATATCATCCCAGTAGAGGGATATAAGAGTCATACAGAGTTTATTTTCTCAGCTTATCCATATAACATGTGTTTTTTCTGTGGTGGGGCAGGACCTGAAACAGTGATGGAAGTCTTATCAAAAGAACCAGTTAAATATTCTGCTGAACAAGTTGTTCTCAAAGGTAAATTGGTATTAAACAGTGATGACATAAACAGACTAATGTATCTTCTAGAAGATGCTGTACTTGTAAAATAATTACATCGGGATATTATGAGTCGAGTATATATCCTTTCTCTAGTTTTCTTCATTTTATTTTCTTGCTCTGAGACTGCTAATGATGTAGTCATCGATCCTGAACTACAACCTTATGTAGATCGATTTCTTGCTGAGGGATCTAAGCGTGGGGTGGATATAGATCTTACAGAGTCGGGTCTTGATATGTTTTTTGAGGAAGATATTTCCACACCAGACTATGCAGGTATATGTCGATATAGGCTTGGCGCTAATGAAATTGGTATAGATAAAGAGCAATGGGATCAAAGTACAGAATCAAGAAAAGAATGGCTGGTCTATCACGAGCTAGGACATTGTGTCCTTGACAGATCGCACCGCAATGACCAATTCGAAAATGGTATGTGGAAGAGCTTGATGCGTGGTGATTTGACTGGAAACCAAAACAGAATACCATTGTGCTACATCTGGGATAGAGACCAGTATTTTATCGATGAGCTATTTGATGAGAATACTGTTGCTCCTGATTGGGTATCTAAGACTTTTGATTACAATGATAAACCTATAAGAGGAGAAGAGATCCTTACTTTAGATCCAGAAACAGAATCTTTCAATAAGTTTTTAGCTGCGGGTATAGAGAATTTTGAAATAGAATTTACTCATACTAGAACCCGTGCTGGGGCCTTTACTAGTTTACTCTATGGTGGAAGTGGTTCTCTTGAGTATAATATTGTTCAATTTAATCATGATAACAATGATGTGTTTATCGGGAATGATTTAAGAGGCTGTCTCAGAATTCCATTTGAAAATATGGCTGAGAATAAACTAACGATACGACAGTTAAATGGAACTACTACTGTTTTTGTTAATGAAGAATTTATGCATTCGTTCCCTGCCTATAAAGAACCAATATTAAGAGTTTGGAATGATGGGTTTAGTCAATTTACTCAGATCCAAGAATTTGGGATGTGGTCGATTAATTAGTTTTAGTATTAGAAGCAAAGAAACCTTTAAATCCTACTCTTGCCACAATCAAAAGACCGACCACTATTAAGATTACTACCCAGAATGGAAGAATTGTAATAGCAAATATTCTAGTCTTATCTAGCATCCACATCAAAGCAAGTATACCTGCTATCATCATCATTAAACCACCTACCTTATCAAAGCCAGGTATCCTGTCAAGATCCACATTTTTACTAATAAACCAAAGGGTGAAACCCATTACTATTATGGGAAGAATCTGAGTATATAAGTTAGCATCTAAAATACTCTGTCGCTCGAATAGAAATAAGTAAACATTAAGAGAAATAGAGAAGATCCCTGGTAAACAAGCGGCATAAATCAAGAAAGAGTAAAGATACTTCCAAGGGGAAAGATGACCTTCATTCCTTCCAAATACACAAGCTAAGAATGCAGTCAATGGCAGCGCCACAAAATAGAATATGATAATCGAGGGACTAGCAGAAAGTAGATCAAAAAAATCTTGAAGCGTCATAGTTTTAAGATACTAAGTGGTTAGATAATTCTTCTACAATCCCATCATAAGCTCCATCGGATCTTCCAATAGATTTTTAACTCTTACCAAGAATGTTACGGAAGTACTACCATCTATAACTCTATGATCATAGGATAATGCTAAGTACATCATGGGTCGAGCTACAATCTCACCATCGATGACCAT
>CALFUQ010000064.1 GCA_937929885.1 uncultured Saprospiraceae bacterium | reverse complement strand
CTCTTCCAAATGGTGTAGTGATATCATCAAATGCTACAGTTCCAACAGTCATTAAACTCATGATTTTTCGAATTTTGTGAGCACAAATGTATATATATCGACTTTAAAGCAGGGCTTAAAGATGAAAATTATGAGGCAAGTACAAATATTTATACATATGATATTTAACTATGTATAACTAATTAATAAAGAGACATATATGCATCTTGAATTTTTAATGTAGGTGTATTGAAGTTGACTTGTAGAGCATATGTAGGGTTTATTCCTACGAAGATGAAGATTTACATCATAATTTCATTTAACCTTATTCGAATTATATATTCGAACAAAGGGTGTTATAAATTGGGTGCAAAATTAAGTCAGACTCTCGGTCTGGCTTTTTTTATTTTACTCTTTGTATAGCTTCAACACCGTTATATCTCCATCTACAGATTCAACCTGCACAAAGTATATTCCCGATTCTAGAACTTGGGTTTTAAGGGTGCTCCTCACTTGATCAAAAACCACAGAAACCTGTCTCCCTCTCAAGTCAAATACTGATATTGCTTTAACCTCAGTAGAAGAATTAATCATAGTGAAATTATTAGTGGGATTAGGGTACAATGCTATAACAGCTTCTTTACAGTTTCTTTTAAACGAGATTACATTTGAAAAGTTAACATTACCATCTAAATCTACTTGAGCTAATCTGGAATAAACTTCTTTAGCAGAAATGGATTGGAGATCATCACGATAACTATATTCTCTAAGAGATTTAGAATCTCCAGTCCCGACTATCTTTCCTACAGTCTCCCATGCTAGACCATCAACAGATCTTTCTATCTCAAAATAATCATGGTTACTTTCGTTTAAAGTAGACCAATGAATATCAGCATAATCACACTCGGATGATTGTGTCTCGAAAGAGCTTAGCTCAACTGGCAATACAATCCCTGCTACTGCATCACAAAGCGGTGTACCTATAGATACATTACAATTACAGCCTGTCCCACAAGCTGGATAGTTTCCATACGTAACATAATCCCAAGTCATAATCCAAGAGTCTATAAATGCCCCACTACTTGCCTGCAAGTCTCCTCTTATGATTCCGAATCCGATCTTTGTATTGTTGGTATAAGAGCAGTTAAGAAAATTTTCTCTGTGCCCATTATTACAACAGGCTACATCTGCATACATCATTAAGTAGATAATCCTAAGTATAGATTGCTCTAGATCTTCTGTCGAAATCCATGCTATATTTTCTGTCCCTGATGTATAGCATCCACCTCCTATCCGATTAGCGATCCTTGCGCCAAAGCTACCATCCGATGGACAAGTATGACAAAATGTATTGTCTAAATCCATAGCACAAGAATGATCAGTAGCCATATCCATAACCGATAGGTCATACTCAATATCTAAATCTGCTATCCCATCACTTTCGTAGACTCTCCTTAATTCTTTTAAGATCGAAGCAGAAATATCTAATGCATCACCACTATTGTAAGACGGATGGTTATAGTTTGGATATGACTTACCAAAAGCTATATTCTCCGCATCGATAGCTTCATTCACTTGTACTGCGAAGGATTTAGTTTGATCCCATTGCCTATCAGATGCAGGATTAGGAACACAGATAGCAGATCTTGTTTCAGCAATTACTGAAGCCTTTGCTGGAGGTAAAAATCCATAATCATTTTGCCCTTTTAGATTATACGAGAGTAGCATTAGCATTACTACTATTCGGGATTTATACATACTAATTAATTGATTTTCAATAAGATATCTAAAAATAATATTTATATAAGAATAACTTATATCTGAGTTATGCTATTTAGATGAGAAGACTCTTAGAAGACTTATGAGGATTTATTAATATGTGATTGCGATGAATAGGTGGGCAAAAAAATATCCTTGCCAGTAATACTAGCAAGGATAAATTTCAAATCTAAATCAATTAAATTATTACAACTTAAACTGTATAGGCAATGTAAATTGGACTGCGACAGCTTTGCCTTTGTGTCTTCCTGGTATCCATTTTATTTGGTCTGCCATTTCATTAATTACTCGTAATGCTTCATCACCACACCCCTCTCCGGGGTCTTGCACAAGGTTTACACCTGTGATTGCGCCATTAGATTCTATAATGAATTTAATAAGTGCGGTTCCTTCCACTCCACTCTTTTTTGCGGCTTCAGGATATTCTAATCTTGTAGAAATAAACTCGCTTAAATTTGGCAAAGTACATTCTGGAAATACGGCATCTTCACACCCTACATACTTTGGCATCTCTTCTACCTTGTCAAATACTTCTTGGGAGAATCCAATTAAAGGAATAAAAAATATGACTATTGTTATAAAATGTTTCATCGATACATTACTATTTATTTAAAATACATTTCGCGTAGTTTTAGAATATTCTATTCAGCTACAATCATTTTCCTTGTTAGTTTAAATTCACCACTTTCTAATTCGTAGTATAAGACCCCAGCTGCTGCTCCTAATTCTGATTTAGTAAATCTCACTGTATTAAGACCTTTATTAAATTGATCGTTTACTGTTCGCACTACTTTACCTGTAAAATCATAAACAGTAATTTTAGCTTGGGCATTTGATGGTAGTTCAAATGATATATCAGTGTAAGTTCTAAACGGGTTAGGCTTGTTTTGATATAGATTATACCCAGAAGTTGCTAATGTATTTTTACCTATTGAACTTTTACCTTCTTCATCACAACAATCATCACCATTGTCTTCCAACTTAAAATTTACAGGCAAGGTGAAAAGTACTCTAACTGTCTCTCCATTCTGATTGCCTGGAGTCCAGATATGTTCCGCTTGCATCTTCTCTATCACCTTCATTGTAGCTTCACCTGTACCTCCTCCAATACCCCTTACGAGATTCAATCCTGAGATGCCTCCATCTTTTTCTATAACAAACTGAACTACGTTTGTTCCTTCTATTCCATTGACTCTAGCTGCGTCAGGATATTTTAAATTTGTGTAGATAAACTTTAATAACTCTTTCTTTGAACATGCGTCTTTCTCTGCTATAGTCCCATCCATGTCTTCACAACCAGGGAATCGAGGCATTTCTTCTACTAGTTTGAATATTTCACCATCTACTAACTGGGTAGGTTTGGGATTAGGTACTGTTATATTTTTAACATCATACTTTCCATCTTTGGTCTCAATCAATACTACACCATGTTTTGCTTTTGTACCATATTTTTTAGTTGCTTCATCTCCTTTAAGCACATTTACTGTTCTGATCTGATCAGGATTTAAATCAAAGGATCCTTTTCCTATTTCCTCTCCATCAACAATAAAAAATGGTCTCAACTCATCTTGAGCGCCTAGAATTTTCTTACCATCTTCATTCTCGCAGCACTCAGTATCTGACTCATCCAATTTAAATTTTATAGGTAAAGTAAATAAAACCTTAACCGCTTTACCTTTCTGATACCCTGGAGTCCAGGTATACTCTCCTTGCATCTTTCTCATTACTTTCATTGTCTCTTCACCTGTACCTCCTCCTATATCTCTCACTAGGTTTAGATCTGAAAGTCTACCATCTCTTTCTACTATAAATTGGATTACGTTAATTCCTTGAATACCATTTACTCTTGCAATTGCAGGATAATTTAAGTTTGTGTAGATAAACTTTAGCATCTCTTTCTTCCCACATTCTTCTTTATCTCGATTTGTACCCTCTAATTCTTCGCAGCCAGGGAACCTGGGCATTTGTTGTACTACCTTAAAGACTTCACTATCAATTTTATTAAGTGATAAAGATTCACCACCTACTCCATTAACTTTTGTTACAAACTTTACTAACTCGATATTGCGACCATGTGGATTTTGCATTCCGATTGTTTGCAATTTTAACTTATCTCTTAATGCAAGAGCTTGCGCTGCACTTACAATTTCACCACCAATATGAATTCCGATTTCCTTATTCTTACTTATCTCATTCCAAACCTCATCAATTGAGGGAGGATTGGGAGGAGGTGGAGGTGGCGTATCAAAATTCTGTTTTACCGATTCATTTTGTGCTATATCATCAATTGTAATCTCAATGGCACCATCAATATCTGTTCTCTTATATTTTCTTTTTGCTTCTCCAGAATTTAGTGGAACTACATTAATATGTCTAGCAGTACTAAAATAAAGTTCTTGATCACTGTCTTGAACTTTCCCATTTATCACAAATAGTGGATTTTTCATCCCATCTGGAATGAGCATTTTACTTGAAAACTGATAAACTTCATCTTCCTTATAAAGGGCTTCTACTCCTTCGGGTAAAGTATCTCTATTCATGTCAACTTCACCAAACACATTTTGTACATGCAGGTACTCCTTTAAAAATGGTAACGGATCGATTGACTTACTGTTTAACTTTACTTCATAGTGTAGATGTGGAGTAGTGCTTAACCCCGTAGACCCTACTCTACCTATTTGTTGGCCCTTCATAATATCATCACCTTTAAATACATTGTAAGCTGATAAGTGAGCATAAGAAGTACTATAGCCATTTTTATGCTCAATAATGATTAGGTTACCATAGTCTTTATCGTATCTAACTTCATTCACTACCCCATCACCTGCTGCATAAATTGGTGTATTCATTTCGGCAATGAGATCAATACCGTTATGCTTTTTACTTTTCTTTAATACTGGATGCATCCTCA
>CALFUQ010000063.1 GCA_937929885.1 uncultured Saprospiraceae bacterium | reverse complement strand
ATTACTCTCCTTAATTTGCCAACTTAAAAACCTAAATGATCTGTCCTCAGGATACTGGATGCTAATAGATCTGAGCTCTTCTAATGATCGTTCAAACGAGCCTTCCTTCTCAATCTCCTCTTCGAATAAAAGCCCAAACTGTTCTGCTGCCAATATTCGATTATGATCATCAAAGGCATTAATCATTGCATCTCCATAAAAGGATAATGCTTGTGTATTATTATCAAACTTAATTCCTTGAGAGAATGCAGTCGCATAATAGAGAAAGCAAAATGAGAAGATTAATATAATAGGTTTCATAACTGGTAGCTTGTATTGAAGTCTTTTGTTTAAACGCTAATAAGACGATAGAATTATATCCGATAATCTTACAGAAACCTTAAACTTAGCTTTCACAGCAACTAACAATCCTTCCGTAATCAGGCTTATCTGATATCTTCTGATGATAATAGGAGTAAGTGAATTCACCATTTTGAATAACAAACATACCTGGCATCTGGAAACTATCACCGATTTGCTTAGTAGAAAATGATAGATTATCAGTAGTAGCAGCCTTGATTCCCTTTGCCCAAACTGAAAGACCATAGAGTTGCTTAAAACTTCCTTTAACTAACCCAAACATTCTATAAATCTTGGTTTCCGGATCCGATATAGATTTAACTCCACCTAAGCCAAATTGCTCAAAGTATTCGTTCGCAGTTTCCATTTCTGACATATGAACAAAGATGATTTCGGTTTTACAATTTTTGAAATCATCTAGTTTTTTGCCAATATCCTGAAGAGCTTGACGACAAAATATGCAGCCGAAATGACGCAAAAAAACAAGAAGCACAGGCTGGTTATGTGATATAGTTAGTAAAGATTCTCCTCCATCAAATTTCAAACTATCTAGGTAATCCTTCGTAACTAAGCCAGGCTGTACTTCCATATAGATTTATTTTTTCTTCGTTTTCATTTTATCATATACTTTCATCACTGCTTTTACGTGGCTAGCAGAGTTTTTAAGTAGTTTGATTTCGCTTTTGTTGAGATCAAGTTTTATAACTTTCTCTATACCGTTCTTCCCTAATACAACAGGAACTCCTAAGTATGTATTCCTAATGCCATACTGACCATTAAGTTTAATACAACACGGGAAAATTCTTCTTTCATCCCTAACTATAGATGCAACCATCTGCGCAGCAGCAGCTCCAGGTGCATACCAAGCTGATGTTCCCATTAATTTCACTAGTTCTCCTCCACCCTTCTTCGTTCTGTCTACTATGGCTTTAAGTTTCTTAGAAGTGATCATCTCAGTTACTGGTATTCCTGCTACAGTCGTATACCTTGGTAGCGGTACCATCGTATCTCCATGTCCTCCCATAAGTACTGCTTGGATATCTTTAGGTGAAACATCTAAAGCTGTAGCTAAAAATGCTCTATATCTAGCCGTATCTAGAATACCTGCCATCCCAAACACTCTAGTTGCAGGCAACTTAGATATCGAATGAGCAGCGTAAGTCATCACATCTAATGGATTAGAAACTAATATGATGATAGGATTCTTACTATGCTTTAGAATCGATTTTGTTACAGAACTTACAATACCAGCATTGATTCCTATTAAGTCATCTCTGCTCATCCCTGGTTTTCTCGGGATACCAGCGGTAATTACCACTATATCCGACCCTGCAGTATCTTTATAATCATCACTACCAGTCAGACGAGTAGAATAATAATCAATAGGAGCTTGCTGCCAGCTATCTAGTGCTTTACCCTTAGCTAAATCTCCTTTGATATCTAATAGTACTACTTCTCGTACTATATCTTTGTGGGCTAAAACATTAGCTACTGTTGCACCAACATTTCCTGCTCCAACTACGGTTACTTTACTCATTTGTTATTTTTGATTTATTTTGCCGCAAATGTAACGAGAATCCGTAACATGTTTCATTCTTTTTACATATGTAAATAGGTCTTAACAGAGACCCAATCGAAACCTTAAAACCATTATCTTGGTTTCTAATTAAGAATCTAGTAAAAATTAAATGATAAGATCGATTATAATTATTCTAGGAACCATGCTTTTGATTAGTGAAAATGGATGGAGTCAGCACATATGTGGCGGTGTTGTTGGTAATAGAGAGGCGTTTCAGACTAGATTGAAGCAGAACGTAAAACAAGCAAAACTCAATTATAGTCTAAAGTCAAGTCAGGAAACGGTCTATATTCCGGTCAAATTTCACCTAGTCGCAGATTCTGATGGTGTAGGACGTATTGATTATAATGATGTATTCGACGAATTGTGTATCCTCAATTCGCAGTTTGAATCATTAGGAATGGTTTTTTATATCAAAGATGGGTTTAACGATTTTGACCACACTCCCACTTATGAAGCACCGAGACGAGCAGGTGCATCGGCAAGAATGCTACAAGAGATAACCAAATTTGGCACGGAGGCTGTTAATATTTTTGTCACTCAAAATGCAGATACTGGAAATACTGATAATGGTACTACTCTAGGGTTTTATGATAATAACAATGATTATGTAGTAATCAGGAAAAATCAAGTGGGAAGTAGTGGAAGCACTCTTGCTCATGAATTAGGACATCTATTTAGTCTTAATCATCCTCACTATGGTTGGGAGGATCAACCATGGGATTTAGAAGTCCATGGAAAAGTTGTTAGAACACAAGTAGTCAATTCTAGCCAGTCGACGGGTTCGGTACGAGTAGAGCTTGTAGATAGAAGTAATTGTGAAGATTCTGGAGATTTTATTTGTGATACGCCACCAGATTATAATTTCGGATTCACATGGGATCGGGCTTGTCCTAAATTTAATACTGTGGTACTAGATAGAAACTCAGATACAATTGTGCCAATGCAAAATAATTACATGTCTTACTTCCTTGGTTGCGAGCCGTACGCTTTTACTCAAGATCAAGTAGATGTTGTAATTGCAGATTACAATAGTAATCAGAGATCTAATCTGAGAAGCGACTACGTCCCTACTGTCAATATAATTGAAGAAGAATTAGTTTTAGAAAGTCCGGCTAATAGTGCTACCACTGATTTTTTTAATGGCATAGAATTAAGATGGACTGAAGTTGCTAATGCTGACAGCTACTATTTAAATTTTTCTGGGGCAGGAGAAGATTTAAGATATATAGTAAATGAGACAGCAGTCTATATCACTGATTTATCTCCGAATGTAGTTTACACATGGTCAGTTACACCATTTAATGAAACTGGAGGTTGTGGCGAGAAGCAATCTGCAATTTTAAGAACAAATGATTTAGAGACCTCAACGGTAGATCCTGCAATCGATGGATCAATTGTGATACAACCTAACCCTGCTTTCATTTCTGATAATCTGAATATTTATGTAGAATCTGAAGAACAAGCGCAAGGTCAATATCTGATGACATCTATTAATGGTAAAGTTGTAGTCAACAAACCACTGTTGATTAGCCAAGGTAATAATCACATTAAGGTAAATACTACAGATTATTCTCCAGGCGTATATCTATTTTCTATACTTACGTCAAAAGGAGTGACTACTAAAAAAGTCATCCTGCAGTAACAAGAATCAGCAATTACTTATTATAAAATAAAATAACCTGTAAATGCTCAG
>CALFUQ010000062.1 GCA_937929885.1 uncultured Saprospiraceae bacterium | reverse complement strand
CTAAAGAATAGTGTCAACAGTTTAATACCAGGAGTACATTATGTTTTGGAAATGTGGGGAAAAACAGAAGGAGAGAGAAGCACAATGGATGTGCTTCGAAAGGAAGGAATATTCAAAGCAACACAATACTACTTCGATGGGAAGTGGATGAGCCTGGGGTTAATGATTCCCTGGATAGCTTGTTGGATAGCTATGTTGGTAGCTGCCATACTGGGAGGAATTAAAATAATTAGAAAGTTAAATTGGGAGATTATTGTGCTCGTGATTTCACCAGGCCTTTATTTTTTATTCATAAGTGGTCCTTCGGCAGAGCCTAGATTTGGTGCATTGATAGCACCATATTTTTGTTTGTTGGGAGGGTTCTATCTAGTAGGGTTAGATAGAATTAAGAACTGGTTATAGTTCTGCTTCGATGATATCGCAGAGTTGAGTAGCAATGATATTATCATTAAATACGGTTTCTGCTTTTTTGCGTCCAGATATGCCCATGGCATCTTTTTCTTCTTGAGATAAAGAGATAAACCGTTCTATAGATTCTTCTAGTTGTTTAGAGTCATGTACATCTACCAGGAATCCGTTTACACCTTCTTCTACAGTCTCTCGGCAACCAGCAGTTCTTGTAGTAATTATAGGCTTACCCATAGCCATCCCTTCAAGTACGATACGTGGCATACCTTCTCTAACCGAAGGAAGCACAATACAGTTTGATTTTCTTATGAAAGGTCGGACGTCTCTTACAAAACCATGATAGACAATGATTCCTTCATTAACCCACTCTACAAATCTATCTTTGTTGATTGTCGAAGGGTTACCTTCATCAAATTCGCCAATGACCCAAAACTCAACACTTATGTATTTCGATAAGATAGATTTAGCAGCTTCTATGAATTCTATGATGCCTTTATCATAAAGTAGCCGTCCGATAAACGTAAAAACAAGCTTATCAGAATATATCCCATTAGATGATGGTTGAAAATATTCTGTATCTACCCCACAACCTTTTACTGAGACTCCTTTTTCTGCACTAATTATTTTATTCTTAATGAAGAGCTGAAGGTCATCAGTATTTTCAAAAATAAATTTAGAATGATACTTGGCTGTAATCTTATATAGTGACTGTGTGATTTTATTAATCCAGCCATTATGTATAAACGCATAACCCAATCCAGTAATGGCAGCAATTGAAGTCACGCCATTCATATGAGCAGCAATAGCACCATATATGTTTGGTTTGTGAGTGTAGTGAAGGACTAGATCTGGCTTTATGTTTTTGTATTTTCTTCTGAGTTCTTCGATAAGTATAAAATCTCTAAAAGGATTTTTACCATCTCTGTCTAACACTCTTAAGGCAACATGTTGCACGGTAGGAAATTTTTCTTTGTACTCCATGAATTCATCCACAGGCGCAATCACCACGACTTCATGCCCTCGCTTGACAAGTTCCGCAATGACATTTAACCTGAAGTTGAAAATATTCCAGGTCGTATTAGCTACTATGGCAATTTTCTTACCCATTAGAGGATAGAACTATCCTTAATTTTATTTCTTACACTTTTAATTTCTTGCTCGTCAGCTTTTGGGTACAAGAGGATAACATCATCTTCTACCACTAGAATCATATCTTTTAATCCTTTTACAACTGCACGTTTGCTGTGTGGTAGTTTTATTAAGCAATTATCTGTTTCTTCTACTGATAAGAAATGTCCTTGTAATACATTTCCCTTTTCATCTTTTTCTAAATAGGCATGGAGAGAATTCCAAGTGCCTAAATCACTCCATCCTATTTCTGCAGGAATGGTATAGACGTTATCTGACCTTTCCATCAATGCGTAGTCTACAGAGATGGATTCTGTCTTTGGGTATTGCTGATTTATATAAACTTGTTCCTCAATTGTGTTTAGTTTAGAAAGGTCATTGCTTAGTGTCTCTATTATCTGAGGAGCATTTTTATTAAAGGCATTGATTACGGTATCAGTGCTCCATATAAATATTCCTGCATTCCATAAGTAGTTACCTGAGTCGACATACGATTGAGCGGTTTCTAAATCTGGCTTCTCTTTAAACTGCTTTACTTTATTTACGCCTTCATGTTTTGTTCCATCGATTTCGATGTAACCGTAACCCGTATCTGGCCTGCTAGGTTGTAAGCCTAATGTAAGTAACGCCTCTTCTCTTTCTGCAAAATCAAATGCTTCATTCATTTTACTCACAAACTCTCTCTCTTTTAGAATGACGTGATCAGATGGTAGTACCGCGAACACCCCTTCTGGATTCCACGCTTTAATCTTGAGGGTAGCGTATGCGATACAAGGCGCAGTATTGTTTCTAGAAGGTTCTAACAATATTCTATCTTCTAGAATCTCGGGTAAGTGCTCTTGAACGAGAGCTTTATATTTTTCATTAGTAGCGATTAAAATATTTTCGACAGGGGCTAATTGTTTAGCTCTATCAAATGTCATTTGAATAAGAGATTGATCTACACCCAGTATGTCTAAAAACTGTTTTGGACGAGATTCTCTCGATGCTGGCCAAAATCTAGAGCCAACACCTCCTGCCATAATTACGATATATCTATTAGTTTTCATTTTGTTTTTTTAGATACCATTCAACCATATTTTGTAATCCTTCTACATTACTGTAGTTAGGTTCGAAGCCTTGTGTTGCTACCTTTACAGCTTTGTGATATGTTTCTGTACAGAATTTTTTAATTCTAGAGGTAGATATTGGAAGATCTTTTCCAGTCACTTTGATTGCCAAGTCAAATGGTAATCCCATTGCTGTCACCAATGGATATGGAAGTGTTATGGGGTTTTTTCTTTTAAGGGCTGTAGCGATTGTTTCCGCAATTTTCCGACTTGTTAGCTGAGGAGAATCTGCATAATTAAATGTATGTACTCCAGGCTCTAAATTATCTATGAGGTATAAAGTAGCTTGTACGATGTTCTTGACATAAGCAATAGACTTTACATTGTCACCCTTTCCTATGTGAAAATATCGACCTTTGTTTATTTGGTCAATTAGTCTATACATGTTTGCTACATTTCTTTCACCATAGACTAGTGCAGGACGCATGATAAGAACTTTTCTGTTAGGATCCTCTGCTGCCCATTTTTTTAAGACTGCTTCTCCAGCAAGCTTTGATTCTCCATAAGGTAAATTTGGATTAGGAGCCATCTCTACAGTAGACGGACTTTGATTATTACCATAGACTGCTACTGACGAATAGAATACAAAAGTATTAATCCCATGTTTAGTGGCCGCATCACATAGTATCTCTGTGCCTAATTCATTTGTTCTGAAATAATCTTCTCTTGCAAGTCCAAAATCTTTATGTTCTGCTGCAAGATTTATGATAGCCTCACATTTATACCTCGAAAGTATTTCGTCAACACTTTCTTTTGATCTTATATCACCCTTTTCATAGAGTGATTTCTGATTCCATTTTGGCTTAACCAAATCTAAGTTCACAATTGTGTCATTATCTAACACATCATGAAAGTGAGATCCTATGAAACCTGATGCTCCAGGCATTAAATATTTTTTATTCTTCATTTTAACTTAGCCAGCTTGTTTGTCTAAAGTCTTTACTTCTAAAGCAGGAGCTTCTTTCCTGTTTTCTATTACTTTATTATAATTATTTAAAAGCGATTCTATCATCTTTTCAAATTCGAATTGCTCTTTGAATAGTATTCTTGAATTAGCGCCATATTTTTTTCTTAGATCTTTATCTTGGATTAACGCTTTAAGAGCAGACGTCACTTTTTGTACATCTCCCCTGGGCACTAAGTATCCATTGTACTCATTTTTTACTGACTCAGAGACTCCTCCTACATCAGAAGCTATGATAGGCAAGCTATGAGCCATTGCCTCAAGGATAGATAGAGGAAAGCCTTCCCATTTAGAGATTAAGGCAAAGATATCTGACTGACTTAAAAACTCGGGAACATTATTTACTTCACCATGAAAAATTACTTTCTCAGACATGCCATGACGTTTAACTTGTTCTCTTGTTTTTTCTAAGAGTGGTCCAGGTCCTAAAAGATCTAGTTCCCAATTTAGATCTTTAAGTGATGATAGCGCTTCTACCAAATTATGATGATCTTTTTGTGATTGAAATCTTGCTACCATCACAATTTTGATTGGAGAATTTTCTGGCCGAGGATTTTTATTCTTGGTGTCAACAGAAGTATCAAGCACTCCATTATGTACGGCTATTATTTTTTCGGGCGCGGTAATATTATGTCTAACTCCCAAATCTCGATCTGCTATTGATACTGTTAGAATAGTATCTGTAAACTTGCCAATTAGTTTTTCTAATACTAAAAAAATATTCCTCCTAACAAACGGAATACCATCTGCAAATGACCATCCATGGATAGTGAAGGTGTTAGGAATATTTAAGTTATAACAAGCAAGCCTACTTAAGAATCCCGCTTTACTAGAGTGGGCAGCAACGATGTCTGGCTTTAACTTCGACAACCAATCTTTTATCTCTATATAACCTTTACGATCTGTGCTCAGGTTTATTTTTCGTTGTAGAAAATGTAGTCGTTTTACCTCTACTCCTTGCGCTTCAAGAAGATTCTTAAGTAAACCAGGTTGGCGTTCTTCACCTTTACCTGGGGTGCCTATGAGTACGGTCACATCATGACTCTGGTTATGTAGGGCAGTGCAGACATCTAAGATGTGTTTTTGCACTCCCGCCAAAGAATCTCCTAATGTTACAATATGTACAATCTTTAAACGCAAAAGGCTTTGTTTATGAGTAAAATCAGCTGTTTTAGCACTTCTTAGTATAGATAAGAACGTAATTGCTATTAAGGAAGGTGTTCATATATTAAGACCTTATTTTGGGTATAGGACCCTATATTATTTACTAATAAATTCATTATAAGTTGACTCCCAAGTATCTACAATGGATTCTATATCAAACTGGGATTTAATGTAATTAGAGCCAGTTTCTCCTAGTCTTTGCCTGTCTGTCTCTGGCAGTTCATACATTTTCAACATTGCAGCTACAAGCGCAGCTTGATCTGAAGAAGGAACTATATAACCCGATTTCTTATCAGAAACGATCTCTGCATTGCCACCTACATCTGTAGTTACTATTGGTAATCCCACACTTGCTGCTTCTAGCAAAACTAACGGTAACCCTTCCCACAAAGAAGACATCACGTAAGCATCAGATGCGCACATAAGATCTAAAACATCAGTCCGCCTACCCAACATTCTTACACTATTTTCTATGCTTTCTTTTGCAATTATATCCTTCAAAAACGCTTCTAGTTCTCCCTGCCCAGCAATTAGTAGTTCGCTATTTGGTGCTTTGCCTAAATAGTCTTTAAAACTATTTAAAAGGAGCCCAAAATTCTTTGCTTCATTTAATCTTCCTACTGCTAGCCATGTAAATTTATCTCCTAGATTTAATTCTTTTCTTTTAGCTTTTCTTTTTTCTTCATCATATTGAAATTGTGAAGTTTCAATTCCATTAAATACTTTCCTAATCTTATTTGAAGGTGAGTTTTTTACTTTGACATATCTATCTACTGCTGCTTGGCTTACATTAGTTGTAAGATTACAGAACCTATCTGTAAGTTGGTAGGCAAGTAGTTCCATAACCTTCCCTCCTTCTTGAAGGCTGTGAGCAGTGCAAATTAAAGGTGGTTTAGAAACACCATTGGTGAAAGCTCTAGAGATTCGAGTGATAAGATTGGAGTGAATCATATGACTGTGTACTATAGTAGGCTTGATTCTTTTTAATTGTTTTCTTAATGTGAAAATAGCCCTAGGGTCAGGTGTACCTCCTTTCATTCCAAGGGAGATAACATCGACGCCATAATTCCTTAATTCTTCATCTAATGCCTTAGGATC
>CALFUQ010000061.1 GCA_937929885.1 uncultured Saprospiraceae bacterium | reverse complement strand
GGAGGTGGAGGAGGGATGTTGCCAATCTTACGTACATAAGAATTTCCTTCTGCTTTGGTCCAGCTTACCTGAGTGCCGAATATATCCTTCATAACCAATTGATCTCCTTGTGCTGAAAACTGAATATTAAATTTAGCTTCTGCATTGTTTTCCATATTCCAAGTTCCATTAAGCATAGAGTATTCTAGCAGTAGATATTGCTCGTAATCTTTAAGTGGAGCCCAGTCCTTGAGGATCTCGGATCTTACCCTAGGTTGCAATCCTTTTTTGACTTTAAAATCAAATGCAAACTCTCTAACTTTAGAATTGCCAAAAACAAATAAGTTTCCAGATGGATTAAGTTTGTATTGTGTAGGATAGCCATCAATAGATTGTAGATCGTCATTGAGAAATCCAGAATCCCAATTGTCAATTTTGAAAATTACAATTCTCCTATTATGGTTAAAGATTGGTTCGTTTAGATTGCTATATATATGACCTGTAATCCTATAATGATTGTGCTTAGCAGTCTGGCCTAATTCTGAGACAGTATACCCTAAGTCTATTGGACCAAGCTTCTGGTTGTTTTGATGATTTACCCTTTGCTGACTTTGGGTGTTATTATTTGTATTGTTTTGACCTGGGTACGGACTAGTTTTTTTATTGTTATTAGGGTAAGGGTTTGTGTTTGTAGGAGTGCTAGTCGTAGTTCTCGGTTTCTTATTGATAATGATTTTATCGTTTTGAGCGATATTTCCATTGATTATTAAAAAGAAAGCAAAAAGTAGGAGAATAAGCTTATTCATAGTGTATTAAGACTTGTGTTTTGTGCAATGAGTTGACTCAAGGAAGCTGCTAATCTGATAACTTAACTATTAATATTTTTGTTCCTAATAATCTAAGTTAATGAATAAACATTGGAAATTACTCTATGAAACTGATGGCCCTAAGCATCATTTCCTAAATATGCACCATCAGAAATATGAGAAAGTGTTAACTAAAGACGAGCTTGATATTTTAGTTGTGTCCTCAGGTGATGCGGCTAACGTTATTCCTATCACAGAGAATCTAGAAGTTATATTGGTAAAGCAATTCCGATTTGGAATCCAACAAGAGACTTTAGAAATTCCAGGTGGATTAATCGATCAAGGAGAAGATCGCTTAATTGGAATTAAAAGAGAATTACAAGAAGAAACTGGTTACAGCTCATCAAAGTGGAACCATATAGGAACCTTACCATTTAACCCAGTGTATCACAAAAACTATATACACCACTACCTGGCTGAAAATGTGAGCCTAACACACGAAACTAACTTTGATGTTGGAGAACATATTGAAATAATAAAAATGCCTTTACCTGAAGTAATACATAAAGTGAAAGGGGGTCAACTCATTCATCCTCATACTATTTCCGCATTTATGTTGGCTTTTGATCGACTGAAAACCCTAATTACATAAATAGGAAAAACCCTAATATTTAACACTTTAGGGTTTCTATACCTTTGAATTGACGCGAAGTGTAAAGTTTTCGGTAGGGAGTTTATTATGTAATACACTCATAAGTAGTTTATAACACATATTAATAGTTTGTAATATGAATAACCAATTTAGTATGGTGAGTAGTTACTTAATCCTTCCAAAAGATGCATTAGAGTCAATGAATATTGGATTTTTTCTAAAATGAATAGGTGGTCTGTGCAATACAGGCGTCTTATTTATTGTAATGTTTATAGCGTTATGATAAGAACTACTCCAATGTATTAACGAATGCTAGAGGTAGCATAAACCTGTTTTTCAGGGCATTACTTGATCGCCTTTTAAATCAGGATGCATTACTCTGCATTTTAACAATTAACTGTAAACCCATGAATGTGTTAAGACTACATCTTACACTCGCGTTACTATTATGCCTAATAGGCAGCGCAGTATCACAGGACCTTCATTTTTCTCAGCACTTTAATTCCCCTTTAAACCTTAGTCCTGGTCTCACTGGAGTCTTTAATGGTGATCTCCGAGTCACAGGAAGTTATAAGAGTCAGTGGAAAACTGTACCAGTAGACTATCTAACTTTTTCTGGAGCTGTAGATATTAAATTGGACCAATATGGTAGTAGAAAGGGAAATTTCAATCTCGGTCTATTATTCGATTATGATCAGGCAGGAGACTTAGAATTAAGTCTAGCTAATATTGCAGGACTAGCTTCTTATAGCTTTCGACTTAATAAAAAGAACTTCTTTACTCCAGGGATATCAATAGGCTACAATCAAAGAAGATTAAAACCAGGAAACGCAACAACTGGTAATCAGTGGAACGGATTCGAGTTTGATCCTGCTATCCCTGCAGAAGTTCCGTTTGTAGATAATAATTCGTTTGTAGATTTTTCTGCTGGAATTAATTATAGGCATCAAAATGGATATAGAAAATTTTATGATTTAGGTATAGGACTCAATCACCTTTTTACACCATCACAAACTTTTGAGCAAGCCCCTAGCTATGAAGCTAATCTTGCTAGACGATGGAGTATCTACGGTATGGCCAATCATGCACTAGGAAGTAAGCTAGATCTAATATTAAATGCCATGTATCAAAAGCAAGATCCTCATCAAGAGATATTGCTAAATGCTCAAGCAAAGATTTACTTAAATAATGACTCTGAAAGAGATCTAGCTGTGCACTTAGGCCTAGGAACTCGGTTAGGAGATTCTTGGTACCCTATGATAGCTTTACAAATGCGCAGACTATATGTCAGTGCTAACTATGATATTAATTATTCTGATTGGAGAGATAAGACGAATGGTCGAGGAGGACTAGAATTACATGTCGCTTACAAATTTGCGAAAGTACCTCCAGTAATGTTTAAGCCATGTCCAATCTATTAAATCTCACAATCCAGAATTTAAAAAGTAGTACCATGAAACAATTTATTTCATTAATCATATTCAGTTTTCTTGCACTTGCGATATCTGCTCAGCCGACTATCGATCAGGTGTACAAGAAAGGACTGGAGCAATACTATGCAGGCAACTACATAGGGGCAGCCCAAAACTTAGACCAAGTAATATCTCGTGGTGATAATCAAAATGAAGAGGTATGGTTTTTCTTGGCACAAGCAACACAAAAACACTATGCATACAATGCATCTGAGCGTGCTTACGAATTTCTAATTGACTCATTAAAATCTGAAGATTATCCTGCAGCTAGTTTTGAGTTAGCTCAGATTAAGCAGACACTAGGTAAGTACGACGAAGCACTCAGGTATTACGACTTGTATCTCTCGGAGTTTGAGGGTGACGATACTAAAAAAACAGCAATCGCTAAGTTAGGTAAGCAATCAAGCGAGTGGGCGGTGAAAGAGAAAGGAACCCCGAAAGCGATTAGTGATGATAGTATCACTATTAATCACCTAGGAACAGATGTAAATACACCTTACTCAGAGCACGGGGGAGTGGAAATTGATGACAAGCTTTATTATAGTTCACTCAGATATCCAAGTAAGAAAAGATCCGACTGGTATCAAGAGGTAGTATCCAAAGTACTTACATATGATACTGCAAGTGTCGAGATGGAAGCAGGAGAATATTTTAATAATAGTAAGCAACTAACTTCTAGTAGTGCGTTTTCTGCAGATGGTAAAGTGATGGTTTATAGTATTTGTGATTATGGCGAAGATGCAATTATAGAATGTGAACTTTATTACAGGCAAAAAACAGAAGATGGATCTTGGGGGCAAGAATTTAAACTTCCTTCGACCATAAATGCAGAAGGATCTACTTCTACGCAACCAAGTTTTGGTAAAGAAGAGAATAATAAAATAGAATTATTCTTTGTGTCTAATCGAGACGGAGGTACAGGGGGAATGGATATATACAAGACTGTAGTTGATAGTGAGATGGAGTGGGGAGATCCCGAGAACGTAAAATCAGTAAATACCATCGGAGACGAAGTAACACCATTTTTCAATGATGCTACCAGCACGCTGTACTTCAGTACAAATGGAAGAATGGGTATGGGAGGGCATGATGTACACAAAGCAACATTTGATTCTGGGATTTTCACTGAGATCACTAATCTTGGGATGGAGTATAACTCGCCGCAAGAAGATATTTATTACACAGTTAATAGTGATGAGACAGAGGCTCATATGTCTTCTAATAGATTTGGCTCTATGTTTTTAGAGGATAAATTCGAGACTTGTTGTTTTGATATCTATCAGATTTATATCAAGCCATGTGAAGTTGATTTATTGGCTTTGCTTTTTGATAAGGACACGGAGATGGAGCTTACTGGAGTCACACTTACTGTAAAAGATCTCACTGACGATGAAGCAGAAGACATAGTAGTGACTAATGATGAAGGTAATGACTTCGAGCTGATGGTAGATTGTGACAAGGAATATGAAATCCTCGCAGAAAAACCTGGTTATGAACCAAGCACTATCACTTTAAAAACAAGAGGAGGAAACAACCCTATAGAAGAAAAAATCTATCTCAAACAGAGAAAAATAGAATTGGAAGTTGCGCTATTTGAGCGAGCTACAGGAGACCCGCTTTATGAAGGTGATGTTGTATTGCTAGATGTTACTACTGGTAAGGAAATAGTGCCGTCAAGTTTTGATGGTCACAAAGCTATCTATGATGTCATACCAGGTCACGAGTACAAGATAGTAGCTAAGAAAGAAGGTTATGATCCAGAAGAGATATCTTTTGTTATTGATATAGACCAAAAGGAAAACATTAAGAAAGACATCTTTATGGGTAGGGTTGCTGAGGTGAAAGAGATTGCGAAGTTAATCCCACTTAAATTATTCTTTGACAACGATGAGCCTGAGCGTAGAACATTAGAGCAAACTACTAATCAAAGCTTCTCAGATACGTATGATAAATACTATGCTAGGAAAGAGAAGTTCAAACAGATGTATGCTAGACGATTTAATAGGGAGGAGAAAGAGGCTGCAAAAGCAAGGATAGAAACCTTCTTTGAAACAGAAGTAAAGGATGGTCATAAGACCTTACAGATCTTCACTGAGGCGCTGGATAGAACACTCCAGAAGGGATTGACAATTAATCTTTACTTGAGAGGTTATGCAAGTCCAATTGCAAGTGATGAATATAATTTTGCCATTGGCCAACGAAGAATTCAATCAATCAGAAATGAATTTGCTAGATATAACGGCGGTGTATTAGCTAAGTATCTGCAGAGTGGACAACTTAAGATTAAGCAAAGGTCATTTGGAGAAGAGTCTGCACCTGAAGGAATAAGTGATAGCCAACGAAATGTGTCATCATCGATTTATAGCCCAGAGGCAAGCTTTGAGCGTAGAATAGAACTGGAAGAAATCACAGACGCATCAGAAGAAAATCAAGACGACTAATTACACATTATAAAAAAGACAGATAGAATGTTCTATATGAAAAATATAAAATTATCAATCGTAGCAGTCATAACTATAGTGTGTATGATGCTTACTTCGGATACCTTACAAGCGACTCACGTAGTCGGAGGTAATCTTTACTACCAGTGTTTAGGTAATAATAATTATCGAATCACATTTGAGATGAGAAGAGATTGTTTTAATGGAGCTAATGATGCCCAGTTTGATGATCCAGCAAGCATAGCTGTATACGATGGTAACGGAGAGCTTGTCCAAACCATAGGTAGATTTGGACAGATACTTATACCGTTTTCATCTACTGATACACTCAATGAGATTCTCACTAGTGAATGTCGAGTTTTTGGAGAGGATGTATGTGTGCATACTACTACTTACGAGACAACAGTCAATCTGCCTGCTAATGAAACGGGTTATACTTTGGTATATCAGAGGTGTTGTAGAAATAATACTTTGACTAATATCATAGAGCCACTAGAGCAAGGTGCTACCTATGCCGTAGAGCTTACTCCTGAAGCTATGAGCGTTTGTAATAGTACGCCACAGTTTAATGAATGGCCAGATATTTATTTGTGCAATAATGATTGGTATAGATTTGATCATTCTGCTTTTGACCGTAACGGGGATTCACTTGTTTATGAGTTATGTGTCCCATCTATAGGAGGTACTATCGATGACCCTAGGCCACAGCCTGCTGCTGCACCACCACATAATCAAGTAGTATGGGCACCTCCATATAATCTGCAAAATATGATGGGAGGTGAAGCACCACTCAGAATAGATGCTCAGACAGGTATGCTATCGGTAAGGCCTGATATTATAGGACAATTTTTGATTGGAGTATGTGTGAAAGAATATAGAGATGGCGAATTACTTTCTGTTGTTAAAAGAGATTTTGAGTTTAATACAAGACTCTGTACCGATGCTCCAAGGGCAAACTTTACGGCACAACCAAGTCCTAATTGTGATGGCCTAGAAGTAGCATTTACTAATAATACAAATGCAGGTGTTGCAGAAAGAGACTTTCTATGGTTTTTTGATTATGATGGAGATAGATCGTTAACTTCTAATGAGGAAAACCCAACATTTACTTTTAGTGAGTCTGGACTTTATGATGTAAGGTTAGAAGTAAGAGATGGTGAATGTCTTGATGTCTTTAGGCAAAATATTGGTGTATCTGTCGATGGAGATATACAACCAGATTTCGAGATAAGTTCGTTAAACTGTAACAGTGATTTTACTTTCTCTTTTGAAGATAAGACAGTGTCCTCTCAAAGGATTATAGCGAGAGAATGGAATATTGATTATGGAGGATTTTCGGTAAGTAAAGATAGACCCGAGTTCACCATAAGATTTCCTAAAGAAGATAGAACTGCGGTAATTGCTTTAACAGTGACTGGAGAGAGTGGCTGTAAAGAAACCATTACCCGGTCTGTCGATCTACACTTTTTAGAAACCACTTTAATAGATACTGATATAACAATTTGTAAGGGCGCATCAACAGAACTGATAGAACAAGTAGATGAAGACTTTAGCTATACTTGGAGTCCAACACAAGGACTAGATCTTAGTGATCCACAAAGGCCGATAGCTTCACCTACCACTACAACTAACTATGAGCTAAGTTTATCTGATGGTATATGTACTGTCCAGATAGATGTCCCAGTGACGGTCGATGATGACAATGATATAGTTGTCACTGGTGCTGATGTAGCTTGTAATGGTGTAGTTACTTTAGAAGCATTTAGTGATGGTTCTAATAGATTTGAGTGGTTTGCAGATGAGGACTTTACGGCAAGTCTAGGGATAGCTAATCCGATCAACTTAATTATAGATGAAATCCCAGATGTAGTCTATGTAAGGTCAAATGAAAATAAAGCTTGTAATTTTCTTGCTATAGATCTATCAGACATATTAATCACAGATGAGATAGGATTGCAAATAACTAACAATGAGGAGATCCCCGTTTGCGAGGGAGAAGAGGTAGTCTTATCCGCAAGTACGATTGTGAGCTCCACTTTCACTTGGTTTAATGAAAACGGTACAGTCGTAGGCACTGGACCTAACGTGACGATTTTGCCTAGGAATAATGAAGTATTCACAGTGGTAGCTACTGATGCAGATGGATGTGAAGAAATGGAATCCTTCAGAACTAGTATTGCTTCTGATATCGATTTAAGCTTAGATATAGATGAAAACGAAATTGATCGTTGCTATGAAGATGTGATGAGGGTAACTGCTTCCTCAAATACTAGTAATGTTACAATCAATTGGTTTGAAGGGGGCAGGTTAGTTAGTCGCGGCTCGACACTTACTAGAACATTAAGAGAGAGTACGATTTATAGAGCGGTTGCGACTGATGCATTTGGATGCTCGACATCAGAAGAGCTTATTGTAAATGTAGCAGATGAGATTGAGTACACATTAAACGAAAGCGATAGGGTTGTAGAGTTTTGTTTTTATGAAACATTTGATTTAGTAGCTTCGACAGAAAACCCAGCCATAAGATTTGTTTGGTACGATGCTGAAGGTAGAGAAATACACAGAGGTGAACGATTACAATTACGTCCAGAAGATGCTGGAGAGATAAGATTAGAAGCTATCTCTCAGTTTGAATGCTCTGTGTCCGAAACCATACAGGTAATAGTAGCTGAGGAATTTAATCTTGATTTAGGATTAGATAATGATAGACTGGCAATATGTTTTGGAGAGACTACAGATGTCACAGCGACCACACTTGCAGGTGTAGATGTAGAGTGGTTTGAGGATGGAGTAAAAGTTCAGCGAGGAAACCGACTAACAGAGACTCCTAATCAAAGTACTGTCTATACTGTAGTAGGTACTGATGAGGCAGGATGTGAGGTAAGCAAAGACTTAGAGGTAATTGTCTATAACGAGATTGATTATGACCTAAATGTTCCAGATGGAGTAATAAATTATTGCTTTAATGAATCAGCTACATTGGCTGTAAGGGGCACAGAGAATCTTACTTACAATTGGGTAGACATAGATGGAGTAAGTCTTGGTGTAGGATCTGAGCTGGTCCTAAATGACAATGTTGATCAAATAGTAAAACTAATTGTAAGTGATGAGAATGGCTGTACTGTAGAAGAAGATATAACTGTCAATGTGTATGATGACTTTGAAATTTCATTCGCGTCTGAAGAAGTTATCTATTGTCCAAGTGAACCAGCAAGTCTAAGTATAACTGCTACCACGGATGTGACGGTTTTATGGTTCGATGCTGAAGGTAACCCGGTTGGGACTGGTGCTGATTTCTCTTACGAAACTACGGAAGCTACTACACTTACAGCGGTAGTTTTCTCGGGTGATGGTTGTACCAAAGAGCAAGCATTTACGTTAAGCCCACTTACAATAGATTATATTAATCCAGAGTCGGTGGTGATATGTGCAGGAGAATCTGTAACCATCGAGTTTTTAGATAATGGGATTACAACTCCTCTCACTTTTGATTGGGACAATAAAGATGCGGTAAGTAATTTTGAGCCGAT
>CALFUQ010000060.1 GCA_937929885.1 uncultured Saprospiraceae bacterium | reverse complement strand
AAATATGGGTAGGTCATTCAACGCAAGAAGTGCAGATGAAGGAAGAAGCTTTATGTCTACAGAAGGAGGAGGAAATAAATTAGGACAGAAAATAGTAGATGAAAGAATCAATATTTATTCTGATCCTCTTAATGCAGAAGTACCTGGATCTACATGGTCTGGTAACGGACTGCCAATAAAAAGAACGCAGTGGATAGAAAATGGTGTGGTTAAAAATCTTTCTTACAGCAGATTTTGGGCAGAGAAAAATGGAATAGCTCCAGTACCTGGCCCAAGGAATATGATAATGGCAGGTGGTAACGCAAGTAGAGAAAATCTAATCAAGAGTACTAGAAGAGGTATCCTCGTAACTAGATTATGGTACATTAGAAATGTAGATCCACAAACCTTACTTTATACAGGTCTTACAAGAGATGGTACTTTCTATATTGAAAACGGCAAGATTAAGCATCCGATTAAGAACTTTAGATTTAATGAAAGTCCAATCATCATGCTTAATAATCTAGAAGCGTTAGGTCAGCAGACAAGGATCGACGGCAACTTGATTCCTTATATGAAGATCAGAGACTTTACTTTTACAAGTTTATCAGACGCAGTTTAATATCGTAAGCTTGTTATATGAACAGACTAGAGGGCAGAGATTTTGTTTTTACCAGAATAAAATATGAATCAGGAGATTGGGATGTAGACCAACGGATGCCTTCCAATCTCCTTAATTCTCTAGTCGAATACACTACCCTTCCTGTCAATACTACAGAGAATATCGTTAGCCTCGGTAGCAACGAAATATTCGGATTCCCATTTACTTATCTTACTGGACATAGACTGGTACAGTTTACATCTGCAGAAAAGAAAAACTTTGAAGCTTATGTAAGGCGTGGAGGATTTGTGTTTGCTGATGATTGCAATCACGATATAGACGGTCTTTTCGCAAAATCTTTTGAGCAGCAGATGCAAGATATTTTTGGAATGGATGCGTTAGTAAAAATTCCAAACGATCATGCGATTTATTCTTGCTTCTTTGATTTTGATGGCCCACCTACTACCACCCAAGAACTTAATGGATGGGGAGATGATCTAGTGCATGACTATCTTAAAGCTATCATGATAGATGATCGTATCGCAGTCCTCTACTCTAACAAGGATTATGGTTGTGAATGGGATTATGATTTTAGAAACAAGAAGTGGTACAAAAATGACAACACCAAGTTCGGTGTTAACATAGTAATGCATGCGCTCACAGCCTAAGTGAACTTTAAGAAAAACCAATGGAACAAGAACTAGTAGCAGCGAAAGAAAATATAGATAACCTCTTATCGAAGATACCCCAACTTAAAAAAGCAATTCACCAAAAGATAATAGGACAAGAAGAAGTTATAGATCAACTCATTATTGGACTGATTGCATCAGGTCATGTATTGCTAGAAGGGGTACCAGGTCTTGCGAAAACGCTCATGGTGAAGACTCTTGCAGAATCTTTAAGGCTTGATTTTAACAGGATACAATTTACGCCAGACCTTATGCCCTCAGATATCCTAGGGACAGAAATCATTCAGTCTGATGCATCAGGTAATAAGTTTCTAGAGTTTATGAAAGGCCCAGTATTTACAAACATCATACTGGCCGATGAGATCAATAGGACTCCTCCTAAGACGCAAGCCGCACTATTAGAACTCATGCAAGAGTATGCGGTTACTTATGCAGGCAAGAAATATCAATTGGACAAACCTTTCTTTCTATTGGCGACTCAAAACCCTATTGAGCAATCAGGTACATTCCCTTTGCCTGAAGCACAGGTAGACAGATTCCTTTTGTTTGTAAAAGTCGACTACCCTAGCGCAGCTGAAGAAGAACAGATTTTAAATCTAACTACTGGAGTTGTAAGTGATGAGATTACCCCTGTACTATCAGGTGCAGAAATAATCCAAATGCAAAAACTATGCAGAGAAGTAAGTATAGCACCAGACTTAGTGAGTCAAGTAAGTAAGTTGGTAAGAAATACAAGACCAGACCAGACTACATCAGATAATATTAAAGCTTACGTAGATTGGGGAGCAGGTCCACGTGCAGGTCAATCGCTCATCTTAGCTGCTAAAGCACATGCACTCCTCAGAGGTAGGTATGCAGTAGTACCTGATGACTTAAAATCTGTTATTTATCCAGTGTTAAGACATCGTCTGATTCTAAACTTTAAAGCGTCATCAGAAAATGTCCGTGTAGACGATATCATTTCCCAATTACAATTAAACTAAAGTCTCGTGGCATCTAATTCCCTAGCTTGGATAGATCCACTTGCTATCGACAGTGCAAAGGCTCTTGAATGGATTGCAAAGTCTATTGCGAAAGGTCAACTACAAGGAAAGCATAGATCTCAACGCCTATCTAGTGGTTACGAATTTTCTCAGTACCGCCCTTATGTACAGGGTGATGATCTAAGATTAATAGATTGGAAGATGTACGCTAAGACGGACAAGTACTATATCAAACAGTCCGATGTAGAGCGAGATCATGACCTTCATCTCATAATCGATAATTCTAAATCGATGGAGTACGCTGAAGACAATTGGTCTAAGTTGTTGTTTGCTAAACTAGTGTCGGCTTGTGTTAGCTATGTAATTACTCAGCAAGGTGATGCTTTCACTTGGTCTTCGATGGATAAGTATTTTAATAGAGCGCTTGGAATGCAGCACTGGAAAAATAGCTTGCATGCTTTGCATGACTTAGGAACTACAACAACAGCTAGGTTAATAAACTTAAAACCAGAAAACAATAAGGTCTATCTATGGCTTACTGATCTCTATCATGATATTGAAGATATTAAATCAGTGGTCGATACGCTTAAACATACTAATACCGAATTAATCGTTTTTCATCTACTAGGTGAGAAAGAAGAGTCGCTTGACTTTCCTAACAACTCTACCTTTATTGATTTAGAAACAAATCAAACGATACAGATGAACCCTAAGGAGTATTTAGCGCAATACAGGGAGCATCTAGATAGTCACATTGAGAATTGTAAAAAGGTATTCTATGCAAAAGGAATAAACTATCATAAGGCATACATCAATCGTCCTGTACAGTATACGCTAAAGCTATTTTTAGAAAGCTATAATAAAAGTCTTATCTGATGGATTTCCTAAACCCTATAGCTTTCTGGGGATTACTATCTCTAATCATCCCACTAGTAATTCACCTACTTAGCAAAAGAAAGAAGAACCAAGTTTTCTTTGGATCAAATAGATTTCTTG
The DNA here is from genome assembly GCA_937929885.1 of uncultured Saprospiraceae bacterium. Lineage (GTDB taxonomy): Bacteria > Bacteroidota > Bacteroidia > Chitinophagales > Saprospiraceae > CALFUQ01. The sequence goes on along the minus strand of CALFUQ010000060.1, from coordinate 391 downwards.
CTGATCAAGAAACCACTTCTGCAAGTTCTATTCAGCTTAGTGATTTTACTTTACTACTAATTCGCTTACTACTCTTAGGAACTTTAGTTACAGCCATAGCTGGTTTTGCAATGGTTAACGACAAGACAAAACAGTTTATCTATTTAGAGCAGAAATTGCAGAGTGGAGATTATAAAAGTATAATTCCAGCGGATGATTCCAAGATTATTAAGAAATACTTCAGCTTTAATCCAAACAACAAAACTTCAGAAGTAGAATACTACCCTTCGGCATACACACTAATTCACAAACTCAATCAAATCAAAGACTCCGTCATTGTATACACACATAGTTTGCAAAAAGATTTCAAAGGATCTAAAGTTGTGCCTAATAAAAATATAGACTGGAGAAT
>CALFUQ010000059.1 GCA_937929885.1 uncultured Saprospiraceae bacterium | reverse complement strand
TTCCTTACTGCTGCCTCCCGTAGGAGTCGGGTCCGTGTCTCAGTACCCGTGTGGGGGATCACGCTCTCACGCCCCCTACCCATCGTCGACTTGGTGAGCCGTTACCTCACCAACAATCTAATGGGACGCACATCCATCCTTTAGCGCCGTAGCTTTAATTACCTCAAAATCAATAAAGTAATATTATGGGGTATTATTCCCAGTTTCCCGGGGCTATTCCCCACTAAAGGGTAGGTTATGTACGCGTTACTCACCCGTGCGCCACTCGTGTATCAGAGCAAGCTCTGACCTTACCGTTCGACTTGCATGTATTAAGCCTCCCGCTAGCGTTCATCCTGAGCCAGGATCAAACTCTCCATAGTATAATCTTTATAATGTCTCTCCGTTTATCCGATAAATCGGGACGCAGATAAATTAAAATATTGTAATTACTTGGCCAGTCTAATCTGTCTCGTTGATAACGTCACTAACGTTAATTCACTCGTATTCAATTATTCTTCTATAATAAACCTTCCATTATGTCAATCAACTTTTGTTTTCAAATTTAACTACACAGTTGTAGAAAAATTCGGAATGCAAAGATAGCATCTTTATTTTCAGTAATCCAAGTAAAATTTAAAATAAACTGAAGGTTTTTTAAACACCCTTTTTATCCCAAATTATATTAGCCTCAATTGCCACTTTAGCGCTGATTTAGCTAGCAAATAAGCCTTTTTGGAATCATTTACTCTGATTCTTTCTTCCTTTACTTTTTGTGCCGGTGCTCTTTTAATCTTGGCAAATAGATTTAAGTAGTATTTATAAGCAAGGTACACTCCTAGTTTCGCTCCATTTGGCAACATTTTGATTCCTACTAATGCATCATCAAAGTCTTTCTTAATATCTTTTTCGATTTCCTTTTTTTCATCATTAGTAAATCCATGATAGCTTACTCCGGGAAAATAAACTCGACCACGCTCTAGAAAATCACTCTTTATATCTCTTAGAAAATTAATCTTTTGAAAAGCCGAGCCTAGACTCTTAGCTGCGGGTGCTAATGTTTGATACCTCACATCGTCATTAGCACAAAACACCTTTAGGCACATCAGACCTACCACCTCGGCAGATCCGTAGATATACTTTTCGTACCCTTCCTTATCATAATCGACATTATACAGATCCATCGACATACTATTAAGAAAAGCATCTATAAGTTCTTTATCAATTTTATACTCATTAACCGTAAGTTGAAACGCATTGAGAATCGGGTTTAAACTTATCCCCTCTTCTACCGCTCGATGTGTGTCCTCTCTAAAGCGCTCTAAGAGTACTTGTTTGTCGCTTTCGTGAAATGTATCTACAATCTCATCCGCAAGCCTTACAAAGCCATAAATAGCATAGATAGGATTTCTAAGTTTCTTTTCGAATACTCTGATCCCTAAAGAGAAGGAAGTGCTATATCGATTTGTCACAAGTTTGCTGCACTCGAGGCTGGTGCTGTTATACAATTGGTCCATTGAGTTTATTTAGATTCTTGGGCTATTAATCTAGCTACTACCTCTCCAGAAACTATGGAAGGAGGTACTCCAGGACCTGGTGTGGTAAGTTGTCCAGCGTAGTATAGATTGGTTATTTTTTTACTTTTCATTCTTGGTTTTAAAAAAGCTGTTTGCATCAAAGTATTAGCTAATCCATAGGCATTACCCTTAAATGCATTGTAGTCTTTTTTGAAATTATCAATACAATATGACTTTTTATGAATGATATGCGATAAAATATCTTCTCCTGTCCGCTGTTCTAATCGCTTCATAATCATCTGAAAATATTTCTCTCTCAGTTCTTCTGTATCATTTATACCTGGTGCCAGCGGGATAAGCAAGAAAATATTCTCCATACCTGGAGGTGCTATAGTGTCGTCTGTTTTAGATGGACAACATACATAGAAGAGTGGATCTGTAGGCCATTTAGGGTCAGTGTAAATCTCTTTAGCATGCAAGCCAAAATCTTTATCAAAGAATAGATTGTGATGTGTCAGTCCTCTAATCTTTTTATTTACACCTAAATAAAAGAGCAATGAAGAAGGGGCCATTACTCGCTTATCCCAATACACATCCGTGTATGATCTATTGCCGTCCTCGAGAAGCTTAGTTTCAGTGTGGTGATAATCTGCCGTGCTAACTATATAGTCTGACTCGTATTCGCCTGATTGGGTTTTAATAGAGATTGCTTTTTTATCTTTTACTTCTATCTTTTCTACTGGGCTACTGAGCTTAAACTTTACTCCTTGTTCTTTAGCGATCTTTACCATCCCCTCGATAATCTTGTGCATCCCTCCTATCGGATACCAGGTACCTAGTTTCAAGTCTGCATAATTCATTAAGCTATATAGAGCTGGGATTTTCTGCGGAGTAGCACCTAGAAAGAGTACCGGAAACTCGAGTAATTCTATAAGCTTTTTATGTTTAAATAGACTTCTAATTTCTTTAGAAATAGAAGTAAACATCTGCAACTTTAGAGAACTACTGATAATTCTAGGATCAAAAAATTCTGTGATCGAGAGACTAGGTTTTTGTACAAACTCATTCATACCTACCTCATACTTGTACTTAGCTGAAGCTAAAAATGACTTTAGTTTCTTACTACTTCCAGGTTCGTATGATTCGAATAGTTCATATAAAGCATCCTCAGAAGCAGGGAGTTGCATCACTTCATCTTCGTAAAATATTTGATAAGAAGGGTCTAACCTTTTGAGGTCATAAAAATCTTTGACTTGATGTCCAAAGGCTTGGAAGAAGTTTTCAAAAACTTCTGGCATCCAGTACCAACTAGGACCCATGTCAAAAGTAAATCCATCTGCTTCAAATTTTCTTGCTCGCCCTCCAATACTATCTAACTTCTCATAGACTGTAACATCAAAACCAAATTTGGCTAAATAAGATGACGCTACTAGGCCTGCAAACCCTGATCCTATGACACTTACTTTCTTCAAGTTGATAATTTACAGTTACTTAATATGCTAACAAAGTCACATCAAAGAATTTTGATTCCCGCTGAAGCGAGAATGACAATTTCAGCTAACTCAGATGCTCACACCTGAGTAATTTTAGGAATAAAAAAAACCCTATAAACTAAAGTCTATAGGGTTCTAAATTGTTTAAGAAAAAAGACTTAAGCCTTTCCTCCGTCTAGTCTGTCTTGTAACTCCTTCAGCTTGTCCCAATCGCCAGCGACTGCTAAAGCCGATTGCTCTGGCCATGTAGTCGGGTCATGCATTCTGTATCTGCTTCCTGCCTCTTCTAAGATATCCTTTAGCTTCTGTACATCTGCATCTGCAAGTTTCTGAAAGGTATCTATCCCAGCCTCTACCAATTTCTCAGAGATTTTAGGACCTATTCCTTCTATTTTCTTAAGATCGTCTGGCTTACCGCTTTCAGCTTCTACTGGTGCTGCAGGAGCTTCCTCCTTTACTTCTTCTACAACGGGTGCTTCAGCTACTGGAGCCTCCTCCTTCTTTTCTTCTACCGCAGGTGCTTCAGCTACTGGTTCTGGAGCTTCTTCCTTCTTCTCCTCTACTTTAGGAGGTTCTGGCGCATCCTGAACTTGTAATTTAAGATTAGAGAATCCTGCAAGATCACCAATGGTAGTCTTCTCAATTTTAGATTGAGTTTTTCTAACGTGCGTATCTGTCTCTCTTCTTTCTTTTTGCTTTTCAGCTCTTACTGTACCTTCTGCTTCTCTCTTGATATCGTCTATGTATCTAGAGTGAGATACTAGGATTCTCTTATCGTCACGATTAAACTCGATTACTTTGAAAGTAAGCACCTCGTCTACATTAGCCATGTTACCATCTTCTTTTCTTATGTGCTTATTAGGCGCATATGCCTCTAAACCATAAGGAAGTGATACGATTGCTCCCCTATCTTCTTTTCTGATGATCGTTGCTTCATGGAATGATCCTACAGGGAATACATTTTCAAACGTATCCCATGGGTTTTCCTCTAGTTGCTTATGACCCAATGATAGTTTTCTGCTATCCTGGTCGATCTCTAAGATCTGAATGTCAATAGTCTCTCCTACTTTACTAAACTCAGAAGGGTGAGAGTATCTCTTAGTCCATGAAAGATCAGATATGTGGATCATACCTCCGATACCTTCTTCTAACTCCACAAATACACCGTATGGTGTAAGGTTCTTAACCTCTCCGCTATGCTTAGTACCTACCGGGTACTTCTCGATTACTTTAGACCAAGGATCTTCGGATAATTGCTTTATAGAAAGTGACATTTTTCTGTCTTCTCTATCTATTGTTACCACCTTAGCATCAAACTCAGTTGCTAGTGTAAAGAATTCTCTAGCATGTACTGGATGGTTACTCCATGTTACTTCTGATACGTGAATAAGACCCTCTACACCTGGTGTGATTTCTAAGAAAGCCCCGTAATCTTCGATGTTTACAATCTTTCCTTTGATCACTTTTCCTTCTACAATCTCTTTGTCCAATATATCCCATGGATGTGGCTGTAGTTGCTTCAATCCAAGAGAAATTCTCTTCTTATTCTCATCAAAATCAAGTACAACTACATTAAGCTTCTGGTTAAGCTCGATAACCTCTGTTGGGTGATTAATTCTACCCCATGAGATATCTGTGATATAAAGTAGTCCATCTACCCCTCCAAGATCCATAAAAGCTCCAAAGTCTGTGATATTCTTCACGATACCTTCAAGAACTTGACCTTTCTCTAATTTAGATATGATGATTTCTCTCTGCTCAGCAAGATCTGATTCGATCAATGCTTTGTGAGATACTACGGCATTTTTGATAGTCTCGTTGATCTTAACCACCTTAAGCTCCATCGTCTTACCTACGTATGCATCATAATCGATGATAGGCTTGATATCGATCTGAGATCCTGGTAAAAATGTCTCTAGACCAGAGCAATCAGCGATAAGTCCACCTTTTGTTTTACTTACAACTGTTCCTTTGATGATTGTTCCATTCTTATAAGAATCAACCAACATCTGCCATGCTCCTAGTAGTTTTGCTTTCTTTCTAGAAAGAACTAATTGGCCTCTATCATCTTCTCTTGCTTCTACGTATACTTTTACTTCATCACCTATCTTCATATCAGGCATATCCCTGAACTCTGAAAGGGATACAAGTCCGTCAGACTTATAATTGATATCTAATACTACATCTCCTGCAGCAATAGAAGTTACTTTTCCTACTACTATCTCGCTATCAGATATAGAAGAAATAGCAGTCTCGTACTCAGCTAAGTAAGAGTCTATCTCTGAATCTGTATAGTTTAGTTTATGATCATTACCTATAGACCAATCAAAATCATCATGAGGAGTTCTTACCTCTGCCTCGATTTTAGGTCTTTTAGGTTTCGTTTCTGCTTCCTCGTCGAATACTGCAGTAGTTACATCACCTTCTTTAGTACTTGTTGTTACTTTTTGAGCTACAAGCTTTTCACCTGTGGTGCTCGCTGATGCCACCACGGTTTCTGTAGGTATATCTACAGCTATGGTTTCTGTTGTTGTTTCTGTGGCTACTGTTTCGGTAGCTGTTTCCACGGTTGTGGTTTCTATTGTTTTTGATGAATCAGGCGCATTTGTTTCTTCGCCTTGATTTTCAAGATTCTTTTCATCTGACATATAAGAATCAGGTTTGTATCTCGAGTCCTGCGACCAGAGAGGGTTAAAAAATAATTTGGAGCGCAAAAGTAAGGTTAATTGGGCTATTCTACAATGGAGTTGCTAAAATTGCTATCATAATTAAGCAACCCGAAGGTATGGGAGCTTTTTTTGTAAAATTGTATTTTGCAACTTAGTTAAGAAGTCATTTAAAAACATATTGTTAAATCACTTCAAGTAAAAACGAAACATGACAGCACAAAGACCATGGCTAGCGATATATCCTGATGGAGTTCCAGCGAATATAGATGCAGATGCATATCCTTCAATAGTAGATTATGTAAGTAAGACCTGCGAGAAGTACAGTAACAAAACTGCCTTCTCTCTCATGGGTAAAGAGATTACCTATAAAGAGGTAGATACCCTCAGCACACAATTTGGAGCATATCTGCAATCTCGAGGTCTTGAGGCAGGCGATAAGTTCGCTATCATGATGCCCAATCTTTTGCAATATCCAGTAGCTCTCTTTGGCGCATTAAAAGCTGGGCTTGTAGTCGTTAATACAAATCCACTTTATACTCCACGAGAGATGGAGCACCAATTCACGGATAGTGGAGTGAAGGGAATTATCATAGCGGAGAATTTTGCTTCTAACCTAGAATCAATTCTACCTAAGACTAATATCAAAGTTATCATCACAACTACCATCGGTGGCATGTTGGGGATGAAAGGAAGTATGGTTGACTTTGCTGTGAAGAATATAAAGAGGATGGTTCCTAAATTTAGTTTGCCTAATCCTGTGATTTTTAATGAGGCATTAAAGCAAGGGAAGAAATTTACCCTTGCTCCGTTGACTAGTAATTCTGAAGATGTCATCATACATCAATACACTGGCGGTACGACTGGTGTAAGTAAAGGTGCGATGCTGACCAATAGAAATCTAGTCGCGAACTTACTACAGATGAAAGAATTTGTGAAACCATATTTTAAAGAAGGGAAAGAGCAGATTGTATTAGCGCCACTTCCACTCTATCACATATTTGCATTCACAGTTAACTGCCTTGGGATGATGGATATGGGTGC
>CALFUQ010000058.1 GCA_937929885.1 uncultured Saprospiraceae bacterium | reverse complement strand
CTATGCTTTGCTCCAAGCCCATGAGATAGATCCTAAACTTAGAAATGTTATTAGCAAAATAATCGATGAAGATGGAGAAGTAAGAAGAAATGCAAGTCCGAACCTAGCATCCATCTACAAAGAAATCGACCAAAAATCTCGGGAGACCAATAAAGTATTTAATCGAATTGTAGGAGAATTTAAAAACAAAGGCTTACTCTCTGATATAGATGAAAGCTACCGCCATGGTAGGAGGGTACTCGCGGTTCCTGCGGAGCATAAGCGAAAGATCAATGGGATTATTCATGATGAGTCAGGGACTGGTAAGACAGTATTTATCGAGCCTCAGTCTGTGGTATTGCTCAACAATGAGATACTAGACTTAGAGTCAGATAAGCGAAAAGAGATTTATAAAATTCTAAAAGATTTATGTGATCAACTGAGGCCTAGTGCTAATGATCTGCTTTCCGCTTTCGAATTTGTCAAAGCGATCGATGTCTTGTTAGCAAAAGCAAGATTTGCTATCAAACTGAATGCTGTAAAACCAGTGCTAGTGCAAGCACCTACGCTTGAATTAAAAACTGCCTATCATCCTTTGCTTTATCTGAAGCAAAAAAATACAGCGGATAAAACCATTCCATTTGACCTGGAACTATATGGTAAAAACCGCATCATCCTAATCAGTGGACCTAATGCAGGAGGTAAGTCCATCACCATGAAGGCAGTAGGACTTCTACAGCTGATGGTGCAGAAAGCAATGCTAATACCAGTAGCAGAAAATTCTAAGATTGGCATATTTAAAAAAGTCTTTACTGATATCGGAGATCAACAATCTATTGAAGATGATCTGAGTACCTATAGCTCGAGATTGCTAAACATGAAAAACTTTCTTAAGAGTGCTGATGAGGAGACCTTGGTGTTGATAGATGAGTTTGGGAGTGGTACGGACCCGAAAATTGGTGGAGCAATAGCCGAAGGGATATTAAATGCTTTGGTTAGAAATAAGATTTACGGTGTCATTACTACGCACTATTCTAATCTTAAGATATATGCATATAAAACTAAAGGGCTTGTCAATGGAGCTATGCACTTTGATGATAAGGAGTTGAAACCTACCTATCAGTTGATGATAGGTAAGCCTGGTAGTTCTTTTGCCTTTGAGATTGCTGAGAAAATAGGATTGCAGCATTATGTAATCAAGTACGCAAAGCATAAAACAGGTAAAAACGAGAGAGCAATAGATAATCTACTAATCAACTTGCAAAGAGAAAAGAAATCTATCGAAGGCAAATTATCATCTCTTGAAAACAAAGAAGCAAATCTCGAAAAGCTAATTAAAAATTATACAGAACTTCAAAGGGAGCTTGAGTACAAACGGAAGAAGTACAAGTTGGAGCAAAAAGAGTTTGATCTACAGAAATCAAATGAGGTGCAGAAGGAGATTGATAAAGTGGTAAAAGAGATTAAATCGAAGAATAACAATGTACAGTCTATCCAGTCTAGTGTCAAAAAACATCAAGCAAAGCGTAAAAAGGTAGCTCAAGAAGTGAAGGATATTAAACAAGAGTTGTTCTACAAAGAAGACTTCAAGATTAAAGATTTTAAAAAAGGGGATTTCGTAAAATTAAGATCGGGTGGTATGTCTGGTCAGATTATACGTATCAGTAAAAAAGTAGCTGAGGTTCAGACTGGGAATATGACTGTGAACATTCCTCTTATAGATCTCGCTCCATCTAAAGAGCCACTGGATATAAATCCGCGTAGAAGGATAACCACAGATGTGTCTAGCTCATCTTCAGGCTTTGACAGCAAAGTAGATATAAGGGGTTACAGACACAATGAAGCCGTAGCATTTATAGAAGAGTTTATGGATAAAGCACTGGTAGCAAATGCTTCAAGGCTAGAGATTCTTCACGGAAAAGGAAATGGCATACTAAAGAAAGTAGTGCATAAAAAACTAAGAGAATACAACGATGTAAAGGAGATAAGCCATCCAGCTGAAGATGCAGGTGGGGAAGGGATTACTTTGGTTTCGTTGTAATAGAATGTTAGTCCCAGTATTCTTTTAGTAATTCCTGCATCTCGGGGTACTGATCATCAGTGTCACCAACATCACTTCTCAATTTAGCAAGTTCTTTTTTGAGTTCATTTATAGTCTCAGAGTATTTAGGATTTCCATAAGCATTTCTGGATTCAGTTGGATCTTTTTTAAGATCATAAAACTCCCATGATGGCTCAGTAGCTTGTTGCATTGCTCCAGTCATATCCAGCGGCAAGCCATAAAAGAAACCAAGCTTATACCGATGATTGCGAATAGCAAAATGTGCAGGTCGCTCAGTACGATGCAACCAATATCGGTAGTACATTGATTGCCGCCAATCTTTGGGTGTATCGCCCTTAAGGTTAGACCTAAAACTCCTTCCTTGTACAAAGTCCTGTTTTTCTATCCCTGCATAATCTGCGAATAAGGCAGGGAAATCAAGATTAAGAATAATGTCATCTATGCTGCTGCCACCTTTAATCTCTTTAGGATATCTTATTACAAAAGGCATCCTCATAGCTTCCTCATAAAACATACGCTTATCAAACATCCCGTGTTCACCTAAGAAGTAGCCCTGGTCTGCCGTGTAGATCACCACAGTGTTTTCTGCAAGCCCCGCTTGATCTAAATAATCCAAAAGTTTTCCAATGTTATCATCTATCGCAGCACCGCATCTTATAAAATCTTTCACAAATTTTTGATAGGTAAACTTTCTAATCTCAATACTGTCCATGCCCTCAGTATCTATGGGTAATCCTGGATATCTAGTGTGAGACATATCTTTTTGATCAGCTAGCCAGCGCTCATGTAGAATCCAGAGTTTCTGGCCGATAAAGCTTCTGCCATTCGTCTCAGGTGAGAAGTCTAGTAGATTGTGGGGTTCTTCGATTATGACATCTTCTAGTAAGTCATTATATCGTTCAGGATAATCAAATGGCTCATGTGTAGATTTAAAATGAGTCATTAAGAAAAATGGCTTTGCATTTCTTCTGTTAG
>CALFUQ010000057.1 GCA_937929885.1 uncultured Saprospiraceae bacterium | reverse complement strand
ATATTAATAATGAGAGTATTTCACCTCCGATATTTTCTTGGAATAATAATATTCCAGATAGCACTAAGTTTAGAGTGAGGGTCGATATGAGATATGATTATCTTACCGAGTTAGCAAAGAAAAATTTCCTCAATCAAACTTTTAAGAATGGAGATAAGGAAGTCAAAATAGAAGACTTAATTATTTACGGAGAAGACAACTTGCTTAAGGTGGCGTGTAAAACATCTGGATCATTTAATGGGAATATAATTATAGGTGGAATACCAGTTTACGAGGATAATATCTTACAAGCCAAGAATCTAGATCTTGATATCAAAACGAAAAATATTTTCCATAAGACTGGTTCTTTTCTCGCGAAGGGATTTATAAGAAATCAGTTGAACAAGATATTATACTTTGATATTACTGATTATCTACAGCAAGCTAAGGATGAGATAGAACTCAAACTATCCGACCTTAGAGATTCTCATCATATCACTGTAGATATAGGGTGGGGAGAGATTGATATTAACTCTATCCAAATCAAAGACCATAAACTAGATGGCCTAATGGAGGCTGCCCTTAAGGTTGAGATTGTCGTGGAGGATTTGAAAAAGTTAAGCTCGTATTAGCATATTCACCAACACTATTTTGTTTCGGTATTTTTCCTTCTCTTATTCTCTACGAATTTCTTGATTCTTTTGACAGCTTCTTTAAGAGCGTTTTCTTTGAGGAAAGAATGGACTAACCTAAATTGTCCTCTCTTGGTGTGCCCAAATCCAGTACCTGGCGTAAGCAAGACTCCTTGCTCATCATAAAGGGCTCTCCATAAAACCTGCTCAGCTTCCTCAGTATTCTCTGATAAAAACTCAGATAAGTCCATCCATACAAACAACGAACCTCGAGAAGGTGCATAAGGTATTTTTATCTTGTCTAACGTTTTAGTAACTGTCACATATGATTGCGTAAGACTCTCTATATTCTTTTTTATATATCGTTTCAGAAAATTCTTATCTGATAATACTTCTTGCACAATCCATTGAGTAAGATTGGATACCATATGGGGTGCAGCTAGATTATTGTAGGCTTTAAGGAATTCTTCATTCTTAGAATAGACTATTCCTATTCTCATTCCTGATATTCCAAAATCTTTAGAGAATCCATAAATCATGTGTAAGTAATCGCTATTCATAGAATGGATTACTTGCGCAAAGGACTGATTTTTAAATTTATCTGGATATGCATCCTTCAGGTCCTTATGAGACGTGTCAATAGTGGATAATGCGTACAGTTCGTTTACAATTAAGTGTATTTTATTCTTGACACACCAGTTCGCAATTTGTATTATTTGTGTATCGCTATAAACTAGTCCTGTAGGATTATCAGGATTAGTAAGTAGCAGGAACTTTACGATTTTACCTTTTTGATTTAAGGATCTTACTGCTGTCGCAAGATGGCCAGTATTGAGCAGTGGTCCTGATTTTAATTCGGATATGTCATGGTGAGTGATGAGGTCATACCTCTCTACTCCAGCTTTCATTTTGATATCTTGAGTGTAGACAGGGTAGCATGGTGCTGGTAGGATGGCTACATCCCCATGGTTACAAAGGACCCATGCACATAATTCTATCACTGCTGTTGATCCTGCTGAAGCTCCTAGATGATCAGGATTAATCTTGCAACGCGTAACATGCTTTGACATAAACTTGGCGATGCTCTCCAGAAAACTCGGATGACCGATAATACCTGTATAGTTAGAAACCCAATCAGGGATAGAGTTATTTTTAAGGATATCCTCCATCTTACTTTTAAGTAAATCCCATGACTGGTTATTCTCAGCCAAGTTTAACGGGAACTTGCCGTCAGGGTTTTTCTTCTTGTGCCACAGATCTCCATTAGCTTCAAAGAACAATGCCATATCAGTTCGCAGCTCTGTAGTTGTTGCGATTTCTCCTCTTCTTGATAGGGTAGACTCACTCATTTTTATTAGACTTTATTAAATCAATTCTAAAAGTAAAGCATTAGGCTTCATTAATTCATATTTTTATATTCTTAATACATCACTATGGGAGAGACTATCAAAAAAAGTAGTAAAACAGATCAGTATAAAGCGCCTGATTATTATCAATTAGATGAGTTACTTACCGATGAGCACAAGATGATCAGAGACTCTGTGAGAGCTTGGGTTAAGCAAGAGGTATCGCCGATAATCGAGCAGTATACTGAGGAAGCTAAGTGTCCATTACATCTTTATAAGCAGATGGGTGCGTTAGGTGCATTAGGCCCTAGTCTGCCAGAGCAGTATGGTGGAGGAGGTATGGATGAGATTTCTTACGGCATTATAATGCAAGAGCTCGAGCGCGGAGATAGCGGGATCAGATCTATGGCATCAGTACAAGGATCTCTAGTGATGTATCCTATATCTAGATTTGGAAGTGAAGAGCAGAAGATGAAATACCTGCCTTCGCTTGCTAGTGGAAGTATGATAGGTTGCTTTGGATTGACAGAGCCAGACCATGGTTCTAATCCGAGTGGTATGATAACTAATATCAAAGACGATGGTGATAGTGTAATACTCAACGGAGCGAAAATGTGGATTACTAATTCTCCAATTGCTGATATAGCTGTGGTCTGGGCTAAAGATGAAGAAGGGATAGTTAGGGGAGTCATCGTAGAGAAAGGTATGAAGGGTTTTACTGCTCCTGAGATAAAAGGGAAATGGTCACTGAGAGCATCTATAACTGGCGAGTTAGTATTCGAGGATGTTAGAGTGCCAAAGGAAAATATACTACCAGGAGTAAAAGGATTAAAAGGACCTTTATCCTGTTTGTCAAAAGCTCGATATGGGATATCATGGGGAGCGATCGGTGCAGCTATGGATTGTTATGATGCGGCGCTTAGATATTCTCAAGAGCGATTTCAGTTTGGAAAGCCCATAGGTCAATTCCAACTTACACAGAAGAAACTAGCTGAGATGATTACGGAAATCACCAAAGCTCAATTATTAGCATGGAGGTTAGGTTCGCTAGCAAATGATGGAAAAGCGACTCCTCAACAGATTTCAATGGCAAAGCGGAACAATGTCTGGATGGCATTGCAGATAGCAAGAGAAGCAAGACAAATACATGGCGGTATGGGTATCACTAATGAGTACCCACTCATGCGGCATATGATGAATTTAGAGACGGTACTGACTTATGAAGGGACTCACGATATTCACTTGCTGATTACTGGGATGGATATTACAGGATTTAATGCGTTTAGCTAGTATATAAAACCTTGTAATTATGGTGGATGTAATAGCAATGCTGTTAGGTCCTTGTTATGGACAAGCATAATAAATGACATTTACGACTTAATCATGCCGAAATGTGTCTTTATTTTACTTATGTTTGTAACATAATTGAGTTTTTCCCGATAAACAATCAAAAATCTATGTTATGTTACTTGAATTCTCTGTAAAAAACTTCAAAACGTTTAAGGATAGACAAACTTTAAGCTTAATTGCCTCAAACTACGATAAGGATACACGAGAAAATGACAATATCGTACATGAACAAAAGTTTGATCTAAGGATTCTAAAAAGTGCAGTTATCTACGGTGCTAATGCAAGTGGTAAAACAAAATTCTTTGATGCACTAATTTTCATGAAAAAATTTGTTCTCACAAGTTCAAAGGATAAACAAAAAGGAGATAAAATTAAAACCACGCCATTTTTATTTAATACAGAAACAGAGAGGCAGCCTAGTGAATTTGAAATAAATTTCCTAATCAAAGGGACAATCTACAGATATGGGTTCGAAGCTAACAGTGAAAAAATTATTTCAGAATGGCTTTATAGAAAACCTAAAACAAAAGAAGTTGAAATCTTTTACAGAAATCAACAGAATGTTGAACTCCATAATCGATTATTCTCAAAAGGCAAGACTATAATTAAAGAAGAGCTTTTAAGGGATAATGCACTTTTACTATCTGTTGCAGCTCAATTTAATGATAAGATTGCAACTGAAATTATCGACTGGTTTAGAGAATTAGGTATAATTTCTGGCCTCCAAGAAAGAGGTTTCGAAGGGTTTACTCTGCGACAAGCTGATGACCCAAATGTAAAATGCAAGATGCTGGAATTAATGAAAGCTGCAGATTTGGGGATAAAGGATTTTAAAATTGAAATGCTCAATCTTGATAATCTTCCAAATGATATGCCTAAAGAAATTCAAGAATTTATAAGAAAAAAGGCGGCAGAAGATGAAAACGATCCTAAAGTTGTTTCAGACGTTTTAACTTTTCACAAAAAGTTTGATGAAAAAAACAATCCTGCTGGATATGCAACATTATCTATGGATGATGACGAATCATTTGGTACACAGAAATTTTTTGCCTTAACTGGTCCGATATTAGATTGCCTTGAAAATGGATATACACTAATTGTTGATGAATTAGATTCAAAACTTCACCCAAATTTAGTTGGTGAAATTGTATCAATTTTTAACTCTTCAATCAGAAATCCAAAAAATGCCCAGTTAATATTTAATACTCATGATACTAACTTGTTAGATAGCAAACTATTCAGGAGAGATCAAGTTTGGTTCACAGAGAAAAATAAATATGGAGAAGTGAAACTATATTCTCTTTCGGATTTTAAGTCTAATGAGGTTAGGAAAAATGAACCTTTTGAAGAAAACTATTTAAAAGGAAAATATGGTGGCACTCCATATTTAGAATTATTTGAATCTTTCAATCTAAACTAGATGGAAGATGAAAATGAAAAACAAGAAAGCTGATCAAATTGCAGCAAAGAAAAAGCATCTCGATAATTTAAAGTCTGCAAGAAGAAAGGCAAAAAATCTTGAACGTTCAGCTCCAAGTTTAGAAGAAAAGCCTACAATCTTAATTGTATGTGAAGGTAAAAATACGGAGACCTCATATTTCAGACAATTTCGGTTATCATCCGCAAAAATTGTAGCGATTGGAGAAGGTTATAATACAGTTAGTTTAGTAAAGAGAGCTATGATGCTATCCAAAGAAGCTGAATACGATGAAGTATGGGTTGTGTTTGACAAGGATGACTTTAAAGCACAAGATTTTAATAATGCTATTGTAATGGCAAACGGGTTGAACTTTAGAATTGGTTATTCAAACCAAGCTTTCGAATATTGGCTTTTATTGCATTTATCTGACCATCAGGGAGGAGGAATGCATCGAGACGATTACTGTACATCAATAAATAAATGTTTAAAGGAGTTTGATATAGAATATGATGGCAATGGAAGTAAAATTGTTGATGAAGACTTTTTCGATATTTTAACTGGAACTGATGATAAAACTGGAATTCCTAGAATGGTATTAGCGATAACAAGGGCGGAAAGAAACTATAAACTTTTCACTCATGAAAGCCCAGCATCAGAGGAATCTTCAACAACAGTATTTGTGCTTGCAAAAGAAATATTAAAATACATATAGAAATGCCAGTCGATAACAATATATAAGACGGAATATTTCCTGCGGTCATACTCCGCTTATAATCATCCGTTATGCGAAATTAAGAAACATGATAATAATTGAGCTATTACCAAAAAGGGGAATTGAGCATATCAATTTTGGTAAGACAAGAGATGAAGTCAGATCAATAATGGTTTCAAAATATAATGCTGGTACTCCTGAGAAAAGGAATGATGAAACGGAATGTTATTTTGAAAATAGTCTCCAATTTTCATATGAAGATGACGAAACATTATCCTTTATTGA
>CALFUQ010000056.1 GCA_937929885.1 uncultured Saprospiraceae bacterium | reverse complement strand
TTAATCTAGGTTGATTAATATGTAAGTTGCTTTGCATTTCATATTAAGTTTTAATTCATATCCTTTCAATATGTCAAGGCACTTACAGATTGAAACCCTTTATTTCTAGTGTACAGGTCTCATTCTTTGTCTACATAGCATAAGAACGATTTCTAAACCCCGTGTAAACTATTATTAATGAGAGGTAAGTGTTGTGTACTATTAATAATCCTATGTTCCTTTTTTGTAATTAACCTAAATGGCCAGGAACTTTATATAAGAGGCTATATTGGCCAGACCTATTATCAAGGAGATTTATCTCCAGTAACTTCTATCTATAGTTTTTCTGATGGTCATCCAGCATTAAGTTTTTATGTCGGCACACATGTGACAAATGCATTAACAGTAGGTGCAAGATTTACGAAAGCTCATATATCAGGTTACGATGACACTTCTTTTTACAAGTGGAAGCTAGAGCGCAATCTACATTTTGAATCTCCATTATATGAGTTTGGATTAGTTACTGAGTTTTATCTTAACCGATACTTCGAAAGGCTTAATAGATTTAATCTCAATATATATCTAACAAGCGGATTGAATGTTTTTAGATTCGAGCCTAGAGCATTTTTTGAAGGCCAGTATGTCGACCTTCCAGAGCTTAGTACAGAAGGGCAAGGGCTAGCAGAGTATCCAGACAAAAAACCATATAGTCAGACACAGATAAGCATTCCTCTTGGAATCGGCTTTAGTTTTAACCTAGCTGATAATTTTCAAATCGGATTTGAGGTATCTCCAAGGATGACATTTACAGATTATCTAGATGATGTTAGTTCTGCATATGTCGACCCAGCAACTCTTTTAGAACATAGAGGTGAAACCGCAGCATTACTAACAAGCAGGTCTTGGGAGCTAATCAATCATGATAATTCTATAGAAATAGATGGACGTCAACGAGGTAACCCAGAAAACAATGACTGGTATCTCTATACAGGCATCCACATCGGCTATGTAATCTCTAACAAGAAAGTAGCAAAGAAGAAAAGGCCAACGAGACCTAAGTTTTAGATTAACATACCAGCAATTGCACCCGTCATAAGGGTTGCAACTGTTCCACCGATAAGCGCTTTAAATCCAAACTTGGTAAGCGTTTCTCTTTGGCCTGGAGCGATACTACCAATTCCTCCTATCTGAATCCCGATAGAAGCAAAATTGGCAAAACCACAAAGGGCATAAGTGCTTATGATAATTGATTTTTCAGATAGAACATTGGCTGCCATTAAATCCTTGAGTGAGAAGTAAGCTACAAACTCATTAAGTATAGTTTTCTCTCCGAGTAACTGTCCTACAGCTACAATATCTTCAGATGGAATACCCACAAGCCATGCAATGGGTGCGAAGATAAAGCCTAAAATATACTGGAGTGATAATGCTTTATAAGTTCCGCTACTAGCTTGCTCTACTACCCCATTTAAATTTGTAATAGACCCTACCCTTTCTAGTACTTCATTTGATAGGTAAATAAATGCCATAAAAGCTAAAAGCATAGCTCCTACGTTAACAGCTAGCTTAAGCCCTTCAGTAGTTCCATTTGATATCGCATCTAAGAAATTACTTCCTGCTTCTTCTTTAGGTATATTAATTCCTTTATCTATTGCTTCAGGATCAGTCTCAGGGAATAAAATTTTAGCAGTCACAATGGCGGCTGGCGCGGATATAATAGAAGCTGTAAGTAAGTGCATACCAAACAGTTGTCTACTTGCATCGTCCTCCCCTCCTAGCATTGCCATATATGCTCCAAATACCCCACCTGCAATAGTCGCAAACCCTCCTGTCATGAGACACATAATTTCAGACTTAGTCATTTTTTCTAGATAAGGCTTGACAACTAGTGGTGCCTCTGTCTGACCTATGAAAACGTTTGCTGCAGCAGCAAGGCTTTCTGCACCTGACAGTCTCATAGTTTTACTCATCACCCAAGCAAAACCGTAAACTACTTTCTGCAAGATTCCTAAATAATATAGTAAGGAGGAAAGCGCTGAGAAAAACACTATAGTCGGAAGCACATAAAATGCAAAACCATAAGGACTTCCTGCTACTGCTAAATCACCAAATAGAAATTTTGCGGAGGTCTCCACACTACTGATTGTTAACACAAAAAAATCAACAATTATCTGGAAAAAAGACCTCACAAAAGGAATCTTAATTAAACCTAATGCAAGGATAATTTGAAGAGCTATACCTGAAAGCACCAATCTCCAAGAGATAGATTTTTTATTACTACTAAAGAGATAGCAGATGGCTATCATTGATACGATTCCTATAACTCCTCTTACTATATTTTCTACCATTAATTCTAATTCCTAAATCGGTAACAATGCTTACATTCGGATTGAAAATAGATAATTTTTATTCAATAATTGAATATAGTGAAGGAACAGTCTAAAAATGATGAAAAGGCTTTAGCTATTGGGATTTCTGGTGGTAGTGGATCAGGTAAAACGACCATTATTAAGGAGCTACGAGAGCAATTTACTACAGATCAAGTTTGTTTGCTTTCACTGGATGATTACTATGTCACCAGAGACGAGCAATTAACAGATGAAAATGGGATTAAAAATTTCGATCTACCTAGATCTATTAATGCAGGTGAATTACTTAGAGATATCCTAAAACTCAAAGCTGGTGAAACAGTAACTCGCAAAGAGTATACTTTTAATAATGAAACCAAGACACCAAAAATTTTGACATTCACTCCTGCCCCCATAATTATCGTAGAAGGTATATTTATCTATCACTACACTGAAGTAAGGGATGTCTTAGATTTAAAAGTTTTTATAGATGCGGATCATGACATCAAACTAAACAGAAGGATCAAAAGAGATAGTGTAGAAAGAAACTATCCTGAGTCTGATGTACGGTATAGATTTAAGCATCATGTCACTCCGTCATATGAGCAATTTGTAGCACCCTATAAATCTATCTGTGACATTGTGATTGATAATAATGTTGATTATCAAAAAGGACTGAATGAGCTATCTACTTTTATCAAGTCGCATCTAGAAGCTTGATATCACTTTCAACTCAAAACGAGAAATAAAATATTACACTTTTACATTTAGTAGTAAGATAAAGAAACATACTCATGTTAAAAAACACCCTATTAGTAATTACCATAGTAATGCCGTTCCAAATTTTCTCGCAAGTTGATTCCATTGCACTTACAACTCCAGAAGGTATTACCGCTAAAATGTTGGAGTTTATTTCTTTTGAAAAAGGAGAAGTGAAAGATTGGGATGAGTACAGAAATTTGTTCTTGCCAGGTGCGCATAAAATTTCTATCAGATCTCAACCTGGAGAATCGTTGAGTAAACAAGTGAAAATTATGAACCTTGAAGAGTTTGTAAGAGGAGCTGGCGAGACCTATGCAAGAAATGGCTTTGAAGAGATTGTCATAGGTCTAGATGTCAAAGAGTTTAATGGCATTGCGACAGTATTCCAAAGCTTCTACTGTAAGACTTTAGATAATTCGTACGAAGCAAGAGGAGTTAATACTTATCAGCTCGTATATTTGAATGATAGATGGTGGATTGCAAGCACGCTATTTACTAATGAAAGTGATACAGTCAAACTTCCAAATGACTATTTATTTAAGGCTTACCAGACTAGTAAAGAATAAATTTTAATCAAGTAATAGCATCAAAACTTAACTCTTCACCATCTTGGTTAAGCAGTTCTACTTTATTGGATTGCATCTTGGTGAAAACCTCAATTGCATTTGCTATAAACTTATCATCAACCAGTTCCTTAAGATCAGCAACTCCATTTGCAAAAGTACCATCTCTGAATTTATACCACTGCTCTAGTCCACTATCCTCAATTTTAAGCGCTATGCGATGATTCATCTTGAAGATGGTAATCTTAAATGTAGGATGTGGTATTTCTCCTATAATATGCATGGTTAATTGAGTTTATTTATACTGTTTTTTGATGTTCATACTTGCCAACTTATAGATCTCTTTAGCAGCCTTATCTTTCGCCAATTGGCTAAGATGCTTATTTATTGTTGTGGTATCTCTTCTTCTTGCAGGACCAGTTTGCATATCATGTGGTGAGCCATCCTTAATTTTAGTTGCGGTCTCTAGAATCAGTGGTTTTAGAACATTAAAATCTACTTCGTTTTCTTCACAAATCTTAGATGCCAAATGGTACATGTGGTTACTAAAGTTACTAGCAAACACTGCTGCTAAGTGAAGTTTAGATCTTTGGTCATCATTGATTCTGTAAACAGACTTTGATAGTTTTCGAGCTAGCGCTAAAAGCAATTTTTCAATTTTTTCATCAGCACTATGTATGCATATTGGCACAGATCTAAAATCAACATCTCGATTGATTGTGAAGCTTTGTAAAGGATAAAAAACACCCGACTTACCGGCTTTTAAGGCTCTAGAATTCACACTACCAGAAGTATGTACTATGATAGAATCAGCAGAAATAAGTTTGACTAATTTATTAGCGACTTCTTTTATCGCGTCATCTGATACTGCAATAATATAGAGATCACTTTCTAAATTTAATTGCTTGAATTTAGAACATGGTTTCGCGGATATTTGATTAGCTAGTTTTTTAGCTCTAGATAATTTTCGACTAAATACTGAATCTATTATCAAGCCTCTCTTATGCAAAACACAACCTAAATGCGTAGCGACATTACCAGATCCAATAATTGAAATATGCTTTATCGAACGCATAGTTAAGCTGGTTGTCCGAACCGCTTAAATAATCCGATAGTCAGTCCCAGCATCATCATGATACAACCCAACCAAACCAGATTAATAAATGGAAATACAATTCCCTCAATAGAAATAAAATCTGATCTAGGAACATTTTCTGCAAAGACTAATGGGACACTTTGAAAATCTCTTTTGTCTTGCCCGAACAAGAACTCCATCTCTCCTGATGCAGGATCTATATTACTAAATCTAGTATGTACTCCAGGAATATGTAAGTAATCCTTGATACTAAATCTCTGACTATCTCTGATTACGAATATAGGTTTAGCGGTAAACTCTATTATGTCGTTTCTATAAAAATCTAAATTCGCTGCAATAGCAATATCCCCTTCTTCTTGCTCATAATTTTTATGTTCTGGAGTCCTGTTGAAACCATTTAATTTGACTTCATAACCTTTCCAATCAACACTACCCCCCTCTTTCAACTTTATGTCATCATAATCTAATGTACTCTCTTGTGTAAACACCTCTGAGAAGAAATTTTCATCTACTTTAACTCGCGTGTTTAACGGATCTATATGCGCTGGATATTGATAAATCAAACCACCCTTCAGTGCTAATGCTGGTTGTACATCTTCGACTATTCTATTCGTACTATCCATTAACGTGACATTGACTCCTAGTACTAAATCATATTCTTCTCGATCGAGATCTTCATGCTCTGGCTCAAAAGTTATTGACCTGATAACGCCAAAGTTACGTGCTGTACTAAAAGTATCGCTTAAGGTTCCACTAAATAATTCATAAGTAAGAGAGTCTTCCATTTCTTTAGCAAACTCTACATCTTGCAGATGCTTAGGCAGTCCTGCTATGGTTAAGAAAATGTCTTTATTAAAATAATGATTGGTTGATGGGTTATTTGCAGCTATTCTTTTAAAGTCATTTGTGTAAACTGTAGTCGGGTTCAAATTGAACTCTTCTATGGTCTCATTATCCTCGTTTACTTTCTTAAAATTAATATCATAGGTCCTCACATTACCAGATAAAGTATCTCCCAGATAGGTCATCCAATATCCTTTCGAAAACATCTTTTCCCCTTTAAGAAGACTCACATAGTTACTCTCTTTTTCTTCTACCACTATATCCTTCATAGCAAATGGATTGCTGGTTATGTAACCTTTATTAATCCCACTAAAAAGAATTCCGACAACCATAATTCCAAAGCCAGCATGTGATACAGCACTAGCCATCAAACTGCTATTCCCTCTTCCTTTCACAACAAGAAAATAGATATTAGAAATCAAGGTGAATAGTCCTGCGAACAATAATAGGCTATATTGAAAGCTACTTGTGTAAAGCGTTCTAGCTATAAAGAAGGTCAGCACAGCTGATAACACAAGTGATATACCTACCTCTTTAGCAAAAGTAGATTTATGAGAATCCCAATTAAGTGATCTGTATCTTAAAAACTGTGCTACACCACTGATTAACCCAATGAATACTCCTATCCAAAGTTGGTATCGATTATAATGTTCTTCTGGATCAGTAATAGCATAACCGGCGAACTCAGGATCAAATACAGTATATATCTTATTGAAAACGGGCAACGAAGTTGCACCTATAATCAACACTCCAGAAAAGAACAAAATTATAGAACCGATATACATCCAAAACTCTTTAGAGCTGAATTTTTCTTCTTTCTCTGGTACAGGAATCGATCTATAGTTTTTGAGCAAAAAGAACTTTCCTAATAAAGCAAAGAAAGCCACGAAACCTGCTAACTGCCACTCCAGTCCCATCTCCGTAAACGCGTGTGCGGAGGTATCTCCAAGGATCCCACTACGTGTCAAGAAGGTAGAATAAACTACAAACACAAATCCCATAAGGTAGAGAATGTAAGTTGCTCGGATAGAATGTCCTGTCGCTTTCGCAATCAAATTAGTATGCAGCCCTGCCAATAAAAACAACCATGGTACAAGCGATGCATTCTCCACGGGGTCCCAAGCCCAGTACCCACCAAAAGACAGCGCTTCATAAGCCCATGCCGCACCCATCAAAATTCCAGTCCCAAAAATCGCACATGAAAACAAGGACCACTTAAGTGCCGGCTTAAGCCACTCCTTATGTCTGCCAGTCCACAAGCCAGCAATAGCAAAACAAAATGGAATCGCTACAGAAGCAAAGCCCAAAAATAAGGTCGGCGGATGAATCGTCATCCAATAATTTTGAAGTAAAGGATTAAGTCCACTACCCTCTATCATGGATAGATAATCGGCATTAGCAAATATGGGAGCATCCATAACATCTCTAAACAGTGAGGTCGGACTCGAGCCAATCTTAGCTTGAGATTCTCCCCAAGGAAGATAGACACCAAGCAACATGCTACTTAGAAAAACCTCAATCGAACTTAACACCGCCATCACAGGAGCTTCCCATGTGCCAGACTTAAATATGAGTATCATCCCTAACACACAGTGCCAGAACATCCATAACAAAAAGCTGCCTTCTTGCCCACCCCAAAAAGCGGAGAAGATATATCGATCCTGCAGATCATTAGAGACCTGATTAAAAACATAA
Organism: uncultured Saprospiraceae bacterium; assembly: GCA_937929885.1. Classification (GTDB taxonomy): domain Bacteria; phylum Bacteroidota; class Bacteroidia; order Chitinophagales; family Saprospiraceae; genus CALFUQ01. The sequence continues at coordinate 4,736 of CALFUQ010000056.1, read as the reverse complement.
TGATACTCATACATCTTACTGCCCATCATGTAGAAGAGTAGACCGATAATTGCAAAAGTACTAATGGTATGGATCGTAAAAGCAAACCGCCCAAGTAGCCTCCAGCTTTGATTATCTGAATCTGTCTTATCAGTTTTGACTTGGAGTGCATAAGCAGCGACTCCTATAAGTGCAGCTACAAAACCAAGTACGATACAAAAATGACCCAGCGAACCAGGCCATAAAGTTTCTCCTATGTAGCTTATATTTTCCATGTAAAGTTATCCTTGCTTTCGCAGTGCCATTTCTTCATCCTTGTACTTGGATGGGCATTTAGTGAGCACTTCGTTTGCTACAAATTTGCCTTGCTGCATAGACCCAGTAACTACTACCTGCTCAGATAATTCAAAGTCTTGTGGCTTTGCTTTTAGCAGTACTACTTCTTTAATTCTATTATCTGCATCCTTGAGGTGAAAACCAGTGTAATTAGGATCTTTGAGTGGATCAAATATGATATCTTTTTCTAGGACTAGTTCTCCTGCAATCTTTACACGTGCACCAGAATCTTCTGCAGTTGCGAATGTAGAGTAGGTACTCAGATCTCCAGTAGCAGAAAATAATAAGGCTATACCTGCTACAATCATGAGAAAGATGACAATATGTGACTTTTTCATAGTTATTTAACGCCTTTAGAGCTAAAAAGATGTGCAAATCTACTGCTTTAAGGCTCGGTTTTCTAATCTATGAGAAATGTCATTTGAAGAATCTATAAAGACAGCTGATTAATTCGCTAGGTTGAAAATAAATTATAGTTTTCCGTCATATAACTATTCCTTTTGAATACACCTAAAATAGTAGCAGAACTTAAGAATGCTGATATCAAGCAGCGTGGTAAAGTGATCTTAAAAGATGTCAACTTTTCTATTGCCGAAGCTGAGTTTTGCTACCTCATAGGAAGAACAGGTACAGGCAAGTCTAGTTTCCTTAAAACACTTTTCGGAGCTAATAAACTGCTCAAAGGTGAAGGCAATGTAGCTGGCCATTCTATAAATGACCTTAACCCAAAATCTACTGCAGCCCTTCGGAGGAGTATTGGTATGATATTCCAAGACTTCGCATTGTTTGATGATTGGGATGTTAAGGAGAATCTTGCATATGTGATGCGAGCTACAAATTGGAAAAGTCAAAACGAAATAGATCGCAAAACTGAAGAGCTATTGAAATCTGTCCGCCTATATGACAGAAAAGACGATATAGTTGCAGAATTATCTGGTGGTGAGCAACAGCGCTTAGCAGTAGCTAGAGCTATCATAAATACTCCAAGGTTACTGATTGCAGATGAGCCTACTGGTAATCTAGATCCTGAGTCTGCTGATGAAATTCTATACCTCATCAGAGACCTAACTATCCAACATAAAACCGCCACTATCTTAGCAACTCATGATTATCGCTTGATTGAGAAGTTTCCTGCTAGAGTCTTTAGATGTGAGAGGGGGCGAATTATTGAAGAATGACCCCTATAGAAAACCTTAAAAATTTTAACGTAACGCTCAAACAATGTCCAATTGGATATGTGCTTTACCTTATAAGTGACAACTAGCTTACATATTGAGTTTTGTCATATACCGAATAGAGATACCTACTAATCTTATGTATATCTTGAACCCTAAGCAACCTTTTTAGAGAATGTCTTTTAATAAACACCTTGTTAAAAGTCTAGGAAACCTGAGTGCTACCAGAAGAGTTTACACCGCTGTTTTGGTAATTGTCACATTTCTAGCATTTAGTAGCCAGAGCCTACTTGTGAGTCAATGTATGATTACACCACTAGTAGATGCTACTTCATTACCCTCTTGTGCAGAGCCAGGAGAGGTTTTTAGCACAACATTAGCTTATGACTATCAGGGAGACCTGCCAGCGAATATCGATACGATTATCGTAACCGATGCGTCGACGCCTGGCTTTGAGATCTTAAGTTATTCGCCTTCAGAAATTAAAGAAGGCAGGAATGAATTGGAGGTAAGTGTAGTGTATAATGGAAGCTGCGAAGCTACTAACCTCTTTGTCTGTGATGTAATAGGTGGTGGAGGTGCTGCAGATTGCTCTACCTTAATATCAGCCCCTATAGAGTGCTGCTCAAAAGAGGAGGAAGAACAACAATGCAACTTTACTTTAATAACTGATCTAGCCAACTTACCTAAGTGTGCTACTCCAGGTCAAATATTTACAACCGTATTAGCTTATAATTATGAAGGTGAAGTACCTGCGAGTATTGATACGATTGTCGTACTAGATGAATCTGCACCAGGTTTTGAAATATTAAGCTACAGTCCTACGGATATAAATCAAGGACGTAATGAAATAGAGGTCAGTGTCAGATATGATGGTGACTGTAATGAATCAAACCTATTCGTCTGTGATGTAATAGGAGCTGGTGGTGCAGCTGATTGTTCTACGGTTGTAAGTTCTACCATTTCTTGTTGTGAGACTCCTTGCGAAACAATAGGTGGTGTATTGAGCGGAGGGCCATTCGAATTTTGTGTAGGTGATGGAGAAGCGGATTACTTAACTGGCGTAGAAGTGTCTGGAAATAGTGGAGCTACTGGCCAATGGGTAGTTACTGGACCTGACACAGAGATTTTAGGATTGCCTTCTAGACCAGAAGATGTAAATTTTGAAGGAGCAGGTATTGGAGAATGTTTTATCTGGCACGTTAGTTATGAAAACATAAAAGGTCTTGAAGTAGGAGAATTTGCTACTGACTTGACTGGTTGTTTCTCTTTTTCTAAAGGAATAGCAATTAATAGAATTGACTGTGATGCTGAGCCATGTATGCTTACTCCACAAATAGATAAAAGTGATATCCCTAGTTGTGTAGAACCAGGAATGGTTACAACCATAACTATAGCTTATGATTACCAAGGTGAGCTACCAGCTAATATAGATTCTATAGTAGTATGGGACCCTGGAAAGACATCATATTCTATAGTTAACTACGGACCAAAAGAAATTACCTCAGGTGCTAATGAGCTTAATGTAGATATCATCTATGATGGTAGCGGAGACTGTGAGACAGATTTAAGTTTCGTGATTGATATTGTTGGTGGTGGTGCAGCATTTGGATGTAATCCAGCTGTAGACCTTACTTTACCATGTTGTGTAGATGAGCCATGTGTTTTCACCCCAATCACGGAGTTAAGTAGTTTACCTACTTGTGCAGTTCCTGGTGAGGTATTTACGACTACTTTGGTTTATGATTATCAAGGTAATTTGCCTGCAGGCATAGACACAATCATTGTAACTGATGCATCTGATGATGGATTCACAATATTAAGTTACAGTCCTACTGAAATTAAGAGAGGAAGAAATGAAATGGAAGTAAGCGTAGTTTATGATGGTGATTGTAATGATTCTAACCTATTCGTTTGTGATGTAATAGGTTATGGAGGTGCTGCGGACTGTACGACTACCGTTAGTTCTCCGATACCATGTTGTGAGAAGAGTGAATGTGTAATTACTCCTCTAACCGATATTAGCTCACTACCTACTTGTGCTGTACCTGGGGAAGTATTTACAACCACATTAGCATATGATTACCAAGGAGACTTACCTGCAGGAATAGACACGATTATTGTTACTGATGCATCTGATGATGGGTTTACCATATTGAGTTATAGTCCTACTGAAATACAAAGAGGAAGAAATGAAATGGAAGTAAGTGTAGTTTATGATGGTGATTGCAATGATTCTAACCTATTCGTCTGTGATGTAATAGGATACGGAGGAGCAGCAGATTGTACAACTACTGTAAGTTCTCCAATACCTTGTTGTGAGAAGAGTGAATGTGTAATTACTCCTCTAACCGATATTAGCTCACTACCTACTTGTGCTATACCTGGAGAAGTATTTACAACCACATTAGCATATGATTACCAAGGAGACTTACCTGCAGGAATAGACACGATTATTGTTACTGATGCATCTGATGCTGGATTTACAATATTAAGTTATAGTCCTACCGAAATTCAAAGAGGAAGAAATGAAATGGAAGTTAGTGTAGTATATGATGGTGATTGCAATGAGTCTAACCTATTCGTCTGTGATGTGATTGGCTATGGTGGAGCAGCCGATTGTACAACTACTGTAACGTCACCTATACCTTGTTGTGAGGCAGAGGATTGCGGTAATGAAGACTCAGACGATGATGGTATCTTTAATGATTGTGATAACTGCCCTACAGTAGCTAACGAAACCCAAGAAGATGCTAATGGAAACGGAATCGGTGATGCTTGTGAAGAAGCGTGCGAAATCGAACCAATCATAGAAGGCTTAGAAATTCCAGATTGTCTTAAACCTGGAGAAGTATTCACGACTACATTAGCATACGAATATAGTGGCAGCCTACCTGCAAGTATAGATACGATCATATTGAGAGATGAGTCTACACCAGGATTCGAAATCATAAGTTATGACCCTAAAGAGATCCAAGCAGGACGTAATGAAATGGAAGTAAGTGTTGTCTTTGATGGAGATTGCTCAGACTCGAATGTATTTGTTTGTGATATACTAGGAGCTGGCGGCGCAGAGGCATGTTCTTTCACGATAAGCTCTGGTATCAAGTGTTGCGAATCTAACTTTATCAATATCGAAACCTTCCCTAATCCTACTGCAGGAGTAGTATTTGTAAAAGCTGAAGAGCGATCAAATTATATGGTAGAGGTATTTGACAATAATGGAGAAAAAATAATGGCTTCTTA
>CALFUQ010000055.1 GCA_937929885.1 uncultured Saprospiraceae bacterium | reverse complement strand
CTTTTCTCCATTTATTCTTTTTTCTATTAACGTGTTATGTTGACCTTTAAGTAGTTTATATGGAAATACAAGTGTTTGCAAGAATTCTTCGACAACTAAAACTTTGTCTTTTGCTTCTAACCGAAAATCTTCGAATAGTACTGGAAATATGAAAAAATTATTGTCAGTTCTATAATCCAAAAATGGATATGGTCCATACAAAAAGTTGTACCCTGTTTGATAATTATGCACCATACTTTCAGGATAAAGTTCCTTCCAACTTGACCAAGATATTTCTATAAGAGGTATGACACTCATCTGCTTCCCAAAATGGGTTCCATTTATACATTGTCTTTTTATTTGTGACCAGATGCTACCGCTAGACCTGTCATAGGGCATAAGATTAGCATTATACAACAAGCCAGAAGAGCCAAACTCGACCACCTCGCCTTCAATCTCGCGCACCCAAGCTAAAGCGGTGCCAGTAAAAGGTGAATAACTGATTGTTATAGGTGTGCCATTGATGACATCATTAATCAGCTCATGTTCATATAATACAGAATGTGGGTATGCCCTTAGTTCTCCTTTAAAAAACAAAGCCAGTACTAAATCGTCATCAGGAAGTTCAGTTAATTGACTTGCTTGAGTAAATGACGGTACGTCTATCGATTTTATTACCTCCTTTTCTGCGCCTACTGTCAAGTCTTCGAAAGGAATGAGCCACCTATTTTCATTATTAGTACCTCCAACGCTTTGACTACTTTGATCGCATCCCATAAAGAGAAAGATAAATATGAATACAATTAATGTAGCTGAACGATTCTGGCTCATACGGAATAAGAAAAGTAACTTAAATTTAGGTTTTAAACACACAGACTAGGAAATTGAATAATTATCACATTCTACTTTTATGCACTTGGGTCACGATATTGAGTGCATGCACTGCTGAATCTCAACCATTATTTACAAAAGTAGATTCCAGCAAAAGTGGTATCACTTTTGAAAACAAAATTGAAGATACCAGAGAAAGTAGTATTCTTCAATACAGCAATTTCTATGGTGGTGGTGGTGTTGCCATAGCTGATTTAGATAATGATGGATTGCAAGACATTTACTTTACTGGAAATCTTGTAGGTGATCGGCTTTACAAAAACAACGGAGATTTAAATTTTGAAGATGTAACCGCAAAGGCGAATATTATAAACGATGGCGCTTGGTCTTCCACAGTAATTTTTGGAGATGTTAATAATGATGGTCTGCTAGACATATACGTTACCTGTGAATTATACGATGATAAACCAGCGCTTAGGAAAAATAAATTATACATCAACTATGGTAATTTTATTTTTGAAGAACAAGCAGAGGTATATGGACTAGATGATACAGAGCGCAGTCGTGGAGCAACCTTCATAGATTATGACAAAGATGGATGGCTAGATTTATACGTACTCAATCAACCTCCTAATCCTGGAAACTATAGCCCTTACAGCGGCCAAAATCTCATAAGAGACGAATGGGGCTCAAGACTTTATAGAAATAATCTAGGTGATAAGTCACAAAACAAAAGTGCCAATTTATCTACACCTCATTTTACTAATGTTACCTTAAATGCGGGAGTAGGCAAACCCTCCTACCCTAACAGTGTAATCGCTTCAGATATAAATGGAGATGGCTGGCAAGATTTATTTGTTAGTAATGATTATGAAGCACCTGACTTTTACTACCAGAATAATCAGGATGGTACTTTTACAAATATTATAGATAATGCAATGAAACACATCTCATACTACTCAATGGGAGTAGATGCTGCTGATATTAATAACGACGGGAAGCTCGATCTGATGACCTTAGACATGGTTGCCGAAGACAACTTTAGGTTAAAAAGAAATATGAGTGGGATGTCTCCTAAAGTTTTTTGGAAACTAGTATCACAAGGAGCACACTATCAATATATGTTTAATGCATTGCACCTAAATCAAGGCAAGAATCTATTTAGTGACATTGCACAATTAGCAGGAGTATCAAGCACAGATTGGAGCTGGTCAAATATCATTGCAGATTTTGATAATGATGGCAAGAAAGATATTTATGTTACTAACGGATTGCTAAAAGACATCAGGAACACTGATATGGTCGAGACCTTCAGCCAGTTTGTAAAAGAGACTATCGATAATTACGTTGCCGAAAATCCCAATGCAGGGGAAGTAGAAATCCTTGATATTCTTGATATAAAAAAAGGAATGGATTTGCATCCATCAGTCCCACTTAAAAATTATGCATATAAAAATAATGGTCAATTAACCTTTAGCAATACTACAGAGTCTTGGGGGTTAGACATTGAATCATTTTCAAATGGATGTGCTTATGCAGACTTAGATAATGATGGTGATCTAGATATAGTAGTCAATAATATTAATAGCGAGGCATACGTCTTTAAAAACAACTCTGACGGTGGTGCAAATTATTTGAGAGTAAAATTATCGAACAAGCTAAATGAAGCTACGCAAGGAGCAAAGTTAACCTTACATACTGATAGTGGTATTCAGTTTTCTGAAATGACAAGTGCACGTGGTATGTATTCCATGTCAGAAAATATAATTCATTTTGGGATAGGTGACCTTAAGACAATTGATTCACTGACAATACTATGGCCAGATGGGAAGATTACGAAAAAGTATGATCCTAAAATAAATCAAATGTTAGAAATTTCTAATCAAGAAACTAGAGTTATTATTGATAATACTTTTGAAGAAAACTATTTTAAGGAGGAAGATGCAAAAACTCTTGGTCTAGATTATAGGCACGAGGAGAATGACTTTTATGATTATGACAAGCAAGTTCTACTCCCTCATGAAATGTCTCACCATGGGCCAGCTATGAGTGTCGCAGATGTAAATGGAGACAAACTAGAAGACATCATATTAGGTGGCGCGAAAGGGCAAGCCATGACTTTATATTTGCAAAATGTAAATGGAAAATTCATCAAAAGCTCGCAAGCTTGGGAGGAGGATAAAGTATATGAAGATATTGCTACAAAACTATTTGATGCTGATGGTGATGGCGATCAGGATTTATATGTCATAAGCGGGGGCAACTCTTTTCCTCAGCGTAACAAGCACTACTTAGATAGATTTTATATCAATGATGGCACAGGTGCTTTTTCAAAGTCCTCTGATAGAATTCCTAGAATATTAGAAAGTGGTTCTTGTGTCAAAACGATTGATTATGACAACGATGGTGATCTAGATCTCTTCATTGGTGGTCGCCATCAACCATGGGACTACCCATCTCCATCAATTTCCAGATTGCTACAAAATGATAATGGATACTTTACTGATGTTACTAAGACAATTGCAAATCCATTAATAAACATAGGAATGGTTACTGATGCCGTGGTACAAGATTACAATAGTGATGGCTTAGATGATTTGATC
>CALFUQ010000054.1 GCA_937929885.1 uncultured Saprospiraceae bacterium | reverse complement strand
ATTTAGTGAGTTGGGATGGATTAATGATATCAGTGATGTTTATAATCTAGACTATGACCTAATAGCACAATTAGACGGATTCGGTTCTAAGTCAGCTAATAATTTAAAGTCAGCCATTGATAAAGCCAAGCAAAATCCACTAGGTAGAATATTACATAGTCTCAGCATCCATCATCTCGGCAAGAAAGCTTCGAAACTTTTAGCGGAAGAATTAGACCACATTTTTGACTTGCAAAACTGGACTACTGAGAAGTTTGTAGAGATAAAAGATATCGGACCAGTGGTATCAGAAAATGTAATAGAGTGGTTTAGCAAACCTAAAAATATAGAGCTCCTAAAAAGGATGGAAACAAATGGGGTAGATCTGAGTCAAAAAGAAGATGACAAACGCAAAATTATATCTGTAGATGCGCCACTAGTTGGCAAGACTATTCTATTCACGGGCACCCTCCAAAAAATGGGACGTAAAGAAGCGCAACTAATGGCAGAGAATGCTGGAGCAAAAAATATAAGCGCCGTAAGTTCTAATCTCAACATCCTAGTAGCAGGTGAAAAGGCAGGAAGCAAATTGAAAAAAGCACAAGCCATTGGCACAGTGGATATCATGACCGAAGAACAGTTTTTAGAGATTATCAATAGTTAATGATGAGAAGCATATTCTATTTATTATTCTTTATGATAATGTTCGCATGTAAAAATGATAGTAAAGAAAAGGCGAAATTAAATCCAATACTTGAAGATACAGTTGACGCTGAATTAGAAATAGACACAGTAAGCACTAAATCAGAATCTGAGGTAATTAAACCAGCGAGACCTGGTTGGGCAGAAATCACAGAAGACGAATTCACCAAGTTAGATCTCAGGTATGCTACAGACAATAATTTTGTGGAGATGCAAATGTATGATTGCGGGAGGTGTTTTGTCAGAGAAGAAGTATACACTGGCCTTGAAAACGTCAGATCAGAGTTAAAAGAAAAAGGATTCGGAATTATCCTCTATGATTGTTACAGACCTCGACCAGTACAACAAAAATTATGGGATAAAGTCCCTAATGCAAGTTATGTCACACCTCCGAGTAGAGGATCAATGCATAATCGAGGTGTAGCCTTAGACATAGGCTTGACTGATGCAAAAGGTGAAATATTGGACATGGGAACAGAATTTGATTATTTCGGTAAAGAAGGGCATCACGACTACTATGACCACCCAAAAGAAGTGCTGGAGAATCGAAAACTACTCAAATCAACCATGGAGAAGCACGCCTTTGCTTCTATCAGAACCGAATGGTGGCACTATTCGTATGTAATTGGCGAATATGAAATCGCAGAATGGCTGTGGGATTGCCAATAGATTAAAACATAAGGGCGTTCATATCTTGTAATTCGTATTTTTGGCAATCTTTAGATGAAGAGTTTTAATAATATCAATTTTAATGGAAGGACAAAGTAATAATGATGTGGCTGCAGTAGATGCATTAGCTGCATCGTACAAGGAATTGAAGAATGAGATTGGAAAAGTGATAGTTGGACAAGACGATGTGGTCAAGTCAGTTATTATTTCCCTTTTTAGTAATGGTCATAGTTTACTGGTAGGAGTTCCAGGGCTTGCAAAGACACTATTGGTAAGTACCATTGCGCAAGTCCTAGATTTGGATTTTAAGCGTATACAGTTTACGCCAGATCTTATGCCATCTGACATTACAGGATCTGAGATTCTTAATGAGAGTAGAGTATTCGAATTTAATAAAGGACCGCTCTTTGCTAATATCGTTTTGGCAGATGAGATTAACAGGACGCCACCTAAGACTCAAGCAGCACTTCTGGAGGCGATGCAAGAGAGATCAGTAACGGTGAGTGGCGATAATCATGTGTTACCTAAACCGTTTTTTGTTTTAGCAACACAGAATCCAATTGAGCAAGAAGGAACATATCCTCTTCCTGAAGCGCAGCTGGATAGATTTATGTTTAACATACCGCTAGACTATCCTTCTTACGATCAAGAAGTACAGATTGTGAAAAACACAACAACTAATAATAAGACCACCCTTAACAATGTTTTGACTGGTGCTCAAATATTAGAATATCAACAGTTAATCAGAAAAATACCAATTGCAGATAATGTCTTAGAATATGCTGTGAAGCTAGCATCTAAGTCTAGACCAGGTACTCCTTTGGCCAGCGATATAGTCAACAATTACATCTCGTGGGGAGCAGGGCCTAGAGCATCTCAGTACCTCGTGCTAGGAGCTAAATGTAATGCAGCGATTAATGGAAAATACTCTCCAGATATTGAGGATGTAAAAGCAATTGCAAACTACGTACTTCGTCACAGAATCGTTAGAAACTATAAAGCAGAAGCAGAAGGGATAACTGAGGAAAAGGTTATCGCAGAACTTTTGTAAATTGAAATAGTCTAAATGCACCATTTATAAGATAGACTACATCTATAAGTTGTAGCCTATATGGTTGCAACTATAATGCATCTTATGAAAAATTCTCTTTGCATATTATTCCTACTTGTCTTACCATTATTTTTTAGTTGTAGTAATGACACGACACCTCCTGCGCTCAAGGCTAAGCCAAAGGGACTAGGATCTATGAATACCATCAATGTGATCTGTGATCAAGATGTATGGGATGGATTAGTAGGCGACTCGTTAGATTTTTACTTAGCAGGTGCTTTCCCGATTATGCCACGGCCAGAGGAGGTCTTTGACCTCAAACATTATACTCCTGAGAAAGTAAGAACAGAAGCAGTACTTACAGAGCTAAGAACTTACTTAATTATAGCCAACACATCTGATGAAGAGTCTCTAATGACAGAGATGGTCAAAAAAGATTTAGGCGAAGCAAGATTCCAAAAGTCATTCGAAGAGAAAAAGGCACATACTTCTATCGGTTATAACAAGTGGGCAACTGGTCAGATGCTTATCTATCTATTTGCAAGCTCTGAGGAAACCATCATGAATAACATCAAAAATGCATTTCCTATAATCCAGCAAAAAGTGCTAGAGCATGACAAGGGAGTGCTAGATGCATATGTCTATGCGAAAGGGGAAAATGTAGGACTCACAGCAAAGCTCAAGGAGGACTTCGGCTTAGAAATGAAAGTGCCACTAGACTTTAAAGTGGTTAAAGAAGTACCAAAAGAAAAAATGATCTGGTTTAGAAAGGACACTAAGGACGCACAATTATTTGCATTCTTAAAACAGATGGATTACAAAGGGCCCGAGCAATTAAGTATCGAAAAAGCTAAACTATTTTCTAATGATTTTGGGAAGCGATATGTGTCAACTGACGAGCCTGGATCTTATCTGCTACTTAATGATGTAGACTTACCCATGCTCGAGTATGTAAAAGATATAAATGGCAACTACGCTAAGGAGTTCAGAGGAATCTGGGAGATGGAAAACGATTTTATGGGTGGGCCATTCGTAGATTACTTCATAGTAGATGAGGAGCGTAGTAAGTTGTACTTCATTATGCTGTACGTATTTTCTCCTGGTAAGAAGAAGAGAAATCTTATCCAAGGCTTGGACCATATGATTAATACAATTGAGTTCGGGGAGCCGTCGTAAACGACTTGTTAGAAAGATCCTCCTAAGCCTCCCATAGAAGGGAGGAACTAGACACTTCATTTAGCTTTTTTGCGCAGAATCTCTCTTTCAAGAGAGAGCTAGGGAGAGTTGAAATCCGATCAAACCTACACGCCATTAATTTATTCTTTCTCCTTTAATCAAAATTGTAGACCTAATAGCCTGTTCTTTTAAGTGCAAGAACTTTACTCGTTCCTTATCAATTTTAAACCTTTCAAAATCTTCTTGAGTATCGAATTCTACAAGATGGATTTCATAAGGCACTTCAATATTATTTTCAATTACAGTTTTGCTACCTGGTCTAATACGCAAAGTGAGACGGCCATTATATTTTAGAATTATA
>CALFUQ010000053.1 GCA_937929885.1 uncultured Saprospiraceae bacterium | reverse complement strand
AAAAACTCTTCATGAATCTCTCCTGATGGTTTTGCTTTTGCAAATTTGACCAAATCTGCTACTTGTAAAATGGTCTTTAGATCTGCCTCATCCTTAGGGTCAAAATTGCTCTCTCTCAATTCTTTCACTATCTCATCAGTCGATGATTCTAATGCTTGGATGCCATATCTGTTTTCGAGGTATTCTCTAATCGTATAAGTTAGTTGTGATTGATACTCTTTGACTTCATTATTTTGCCACAGCTTTGTCTCTCGTAATGATTCTAACTTATTTAGAGCTATCGTATGAGCTGGAATAATTACTTCAACTTCTTTAACTGGCTCTACAGGCTTACTAGTTATTTTCTTATATAAGAGATAAATTAATGGAAGTGCTATTAGCAAACCTAAGGCATAAAAGAATGGATAGAAATCTGTGATATCTCTTTCTTCAATTATAATAGGTTTTATGGGTGCAATATCCATCGAATCAGACATCTCTTGCTCTTGTATTGGTACAGCTACAAAAATTTGCGCTCCATTATTTGGCACATACTCTGAGGTGATCCCTCCTAACTCGTAAACTACCGTTGGAGTCTTAAGCAAATTAGGACCTGCATCCCAAAAAGAGATTTTAAAAGTATTTTCTAACAATAACTGATTACCGACAGTTGTAGAGTCCCAACTTAATTCAGTGATATCTATCTTTTTATTTTCGCTCTTATCATTCCACCTTCCGTAAGAGTCAATGCTGTAATCTCCTACCGCTGGCTTAGGGTTACCTGTTGTATCTGATTGAGCATTTATTTGTGTTTGGACTAATGAGATAATACTATCCAAAGGGACAAGGTCAACGCTTGAAATATTGACCTGAGGGTTTACCTTCGCAGTAATGGTATAATTTACTACTTCGCCTAGCTGTACTGTGTCTTTAGAAAAGCCAGAGCTTACTGTTATCTGAGCTGAGCTTGAATAAACTGCCAGAAAACAGAGTACACTAAAAATAATTCGCTTCATCTCTTTCCCCTCTTTTTAAAAAATTGCAAAAGGGATTTCACATAGTCTTCATCGGTTTTGATTTGGATGGTATCAGCTCCTGTTTTAGTGAATACAGATTTATAAAATTGTTGATGTTTGTTAAACCAATTATTGTAAGTCTCTCTTAATTTCTTAGAGCTGGTATCAATAACCTTTACTTTACCTGTCTCTGCGTCTTTTACTTTTAGAAGACCGACATTTGGCAGTGCTTCTTCTTTCTCGTCATAGATATGGATACCTACTATATCATGTCTTCTTGATGCGATTGTAAGCGCAGACTCATAATTATCAGTCAGGAAATCTGAAAGCACAAAACAGATACTTCTCTTCTTAATTACATTATTAAGATAGACTAGTGCTTTGTCTAAATCTGTCCCTTGCCCCTCTGGTTTTAAATAAATTAATTCACGGATAATACGCAGAATATGAGATTTCCCTTTCTGTGGAGGAATGTATTTCTCTATTTTATCAGTGAATAAAATTGCACCAACCTTATCATTGTTGCTTATAGCGGAGAAAGCTAATGTTGCACACACCTCAGTATTCACCTCATTCTTAAACCTGTTCACCGTTCCAAAAAAAGAAGACTTACTAATATCAATTAGGAATATTACAGTTAGCTCTCTTTCCTCTTCAAAAATTTTGATATGCGGACTTCCTGTTCTCGCAGTTACATTCCAATCAATATTCCTAACATCATCACCCCAACTATAATCACGAACCTCACTAAATGACATCCCTCTACCTTTAAATGCGCTATGATATTCTCCTGAGAATATATGTTTGCTAAGACCTTTAGTCTTAATCTCAATCTTACGCACACGTTTTAGAATATCAGAAGTATCCATCTATCAGTTTATAAATTCACCTTTTATAGCCTTATTCTTGACATGCTTCTTAATAGCTTCAAAAGGAATAATAAATTTATTGTCACCGAATATCACACTGTAATCACTATTACAAATCAGCCCCATCTCATTGATACTAATGTTGTCAAATTTATCTCCATTAATCCATGTCAACTTGGGTCCATCAGGTGTGCCTGCAGTTACATTTTTTTTCTGCTCCGTCAAAAATTTGGTGATAAATTCCTGATGGTCAAAATTTGATTTAAACAAGTCTTGTAGTGCTAGCATCTTCTTTTCTTTGTTATCAAAGATGAATGCAATCTTCTCAGTGTTTGATTGCCATGACTTGGTATGCGTGATCGTACCAGAGATAATATCTGCAGAGATATAATCTATATCGTACCAACTGTAAGCTTCATACTGATAACGTTCTTCTGGAATATCACCTTGGTCATCAAGTATAGAATCATAAATCTCATCTAGCAAAGCCTTTTGTACAGTATTAATGTTTGATTCTATCCACTGGTTAAACTTAAAACTTTTAGTCACTGGGTAACTCAAATCAATCATGACTCGATAATCAGCAAAGGTTTTATGCTTCATGTAAATAGTCTCCTCACGCTCACCGACGAAGAGATACTTGGTACCGTCCTTCTTGTAAAAGGTGATAGTTTCTTTCTCTTCGCTAAATGGGATCATCTGAAAAGTCTTATAGGCTGACTCCTTGCGAAGTGACTTTGACTCTATCTTTGTACCATCTTCACTGTACCTATAATCAAAACTGAAGTATGGGAAATTATCACCAACTATATTAATCGTTTGCTCCTGAACGTCTTGCCAAATATCAATACGCTTTCCATATGACTTTGCTACTATCTTAATTAATGATTCTTCTTGTTGGACAAATTGTTTTTCATTGAAACTATCTACACGGGTGAGTGACAGAGAATGTGTGGAGAGTTTTTTGACATCTCTCCAGATCAGTTCGAAACTATCTGTTGAAAATTTGCCATTTAGGTAACCACTTATTTGTTCGTTAGCATCTAACTCTATGAGGCTTAAAGTCGAATCCTTCTCAATATCTCCTTCAAGCATGAAGAACACCTCACTAGAAGCAAACTTATAGTAGCCACTACAATCTTTACCATCAAATGTAAGAGCCAGCTGAAAAGGATGGTAATCATCTAGCAACCCATCAAAAAACAATACTTCTTTACCTTCATGCTGTTGCACAAAATCTTCTAACAAGATGTCAGCCTGAGCCATGCAGCAAGTCGTCGCAAAAGCAAAAAACAAGAACAAATAAATTCTTAGCGAATTGATCATTTAAATTAATTGAGTTGTCAAGCCTATGGAACCTCTACTGCATTAAGGATAGTATCGACTATATTTTCTTGACTAATATTTTCTGCTTCTGCTTCATAGCTAATTCCGATTCTATGTCTTAGTACATCTTTACAAATATTTCTCACATCCTCAGGAATCACATAACCTCTTCGATTTATAAATGCATAGGCCTTAGATGCAAGCGCAAGATTAATGCTTGCTCTAGGAGATCCTCCATAATTGATTAATCCTTTGAGACTATCGATTCCATATTTTTCTGGATCCCTTGTCGCGAATACTATATCTAAAATATACTGCTCGATCTTCTCATCCATGTAAATCTTTGTTACAAGATTCCTGGCTTTTAGGATTTGAGCTGGAGTAACTACACTTGCTATTTTCTGAGCTGTCTCTCCACTAATTGTTTTTCTAATAATATCTCGCTCCTCATCCATTGTAGGATAATCGATTTTGACTTTAAGCATAAATCTATCTGTCTGTGCTTCTGGTAGTGGGTATGTACCTTCTTGCTCGATTGGATTTTGGGTTGCAAGTACCAAGAAAGGTTCTTCTAATTTGAAGGTTTCCTTACCTATAGTGACTTGTCTCTCCTGCATGGATTCTAACAAAGCACTCTGTACCTTGGCTGGAGCCCTGTTGATCTCATCCGCCAAAATAAAGTTTGCGAAAATAGGACCCTTCCTTACTGTGAAATCATTTTTAGAAGGATTGTAAATCATCGTTCCAATAATATCGGCAGGTAGTAAATCTGGAGTAAACTGTATCCTACTAAATTTAGCATCGACAGCATTTGACAGTGTCTTAATTGCCAGCGTTTTTGCTAAGCCAGGAAGCCCTTCTAGCAAGATATGACCTTTAGCAAGCAGCCCTAACAAGAGACGCTCGATCATGTACTTCTGACCCACTATAACTTTGGAGGTCTCATTATTTAATTCTTCGATAAATGCGCTGTCTATATATATCTGTTGATTCAGTGCTTCTATATCTACTGATGCATGCATGTTTTTTGAGATTGAATTTTTTTATTTAAAAAGCTAAATTAATAAGCTCTGAACTTGAAGTGATCGAAGTGCTAACCCGTTTAACTAAAATTTAACTTGAATCCTTGAAGATAACATCATATACAGATTTATTATAATGTACCTAGTATTTACTATTATCTTTTTGACTTTCTATTTGCCCTCCTTCTTCTTCTTTTCTAAACAAGGGTTCTAAAGGAACATTACCATGTTTTAAGCTATCAAATGATTCGAAAACTGGCTTAGAAGGTTTACGTGGAAAATCTAATGTGTCGATAGGACCTGCACCTAATTCGATGGCGATGATTGAGTCTACTGTGATCTCTGCTTCCGCAATTGCCTCTTCGTAACACTTTTCTAATTGCTCCAGCTTATAATCATTTATTCGTGTCTCGAGTGTTTTCTTTATGAGTGTAGCTTTATCATCTTCCACCGCTATAAATGACGTGACAATAACGAGACAAAACATCAGGGATATGTATTTTATAATCTTCATTACTTTCCAAGAATAAATTCTATTTCTTTACGCCTTACAGACTTAATAGAGTCTACTGCTGATTTCAGCAGCCCTGGGTAAATATCTAAACACAGGGAATCACTTAACTTATTGATGCTATCTTTTTTAGCAAAGAAAACAGAATCTATATACTGGTTATCAACTTTACTCAGTTTAACAGGTTCGTCATCTCCACATGAAATAACTGGAAGCAAGAGCACTGAGAATATGAAGAGTAGAATTAAAAAATCAGACTTAGGCATCTGTATTTTTTTTACGCAACTCGAAACTCTTACCAAGATAGACTTTCCTAACCATTTCGTCTGCTGCTAATTCTTCTGCAGTACCTGCTTTGAGAATATTGCCTTCAAACATCAAGTATGCACGATCTGTGATAGACAAAGTCTCTTGCACGTTATGATCAGTGATTAATATCCCGATATTCTTTGTCCTGAGTTTAGTAACAATAGATTGTATGTCTTCTACAGCTATCGGATCAATTCCTGCAAACGGTTCATCCAACAAAATAAAGTTAGGCTCCGATGCTAATGCACGCGCAATCTCCGTTCTCCTTCTTTCTCCACCTGATAATGTATCACCTATGCTTTTCCTGACTTTTGACAAACCAAACTCTTCAATCAGACTTTCTAATTTATCGGCTTGCTGAGACTTTGATAGCTTCCGCATTTCTAATATCGCTTTGATATTATTTTCGACAGAGAGTTTTCTAAATACTGAAGGTTCTTGAGGTAAGTATCCGATTCCTTTTTTTGCTCTCTTATACATCGGCAGGTAGGTGATCTCCTCATCATCAAGATAGACATGACCACTATTTGGTTTTACAAATCCTACTGTCATGTAAAACGTTGTAGTCTTACCTGCTCCATTAGGACCAAGCAACCCTACGATCTCTCCTTGATTGACATGAATCGAAATAGATTTGACCACCTCTTTCTTCCCATATACTTTTACCAACTTTTCTGTCCTGAGTTGCATCTATTATTATTGAATGGTATCTACTGCTATACTTTTTATAAAATCTCTATTACTCAAATTTACCTCTAAATCCCAATTCTCCCTTAATTTCTCAAGTTCCTTAGTAATTGATTTTTCTGATTGGAGTTTTGCATCATAATTGCCAGGATCCCAGCGGCCATTTTTATTTTCATCTTTAATTACTTCTAACGAGTAAGCCTTTGGGATTAACCCTACAAATGAAATCTTGCCATCGCTGGCTTTTGCTATGGATTGTTTTTTAATTTCATTACTTCCATCTTTTAAAATCAATACATAATTAGAGTTGCTATCGAGTTCTGTAAATAGTATATGAATATTACTCAGCACCTCAGGGTTAATCACTGTAAACTCTATAGTTGTGCTATCAAGTTTGTGTCCATAAATATCATCTATAGACCCATCATCTAGTCTTATAAGATATGTGGTATCAGAGACCCATTCGCTGTCTATGATCAATGCTCTGGCATCTAGAGAATCAGCTTTAGCAACGAATGCCACCTCAGTAGAATCCATAAGTAGGCTTATGCTATCAGTATCAATATTATTTATGGGATATGAAAACTTCAATTGCAAAGGTTCTCCAGGAATGAGTTGCTTTCCATTCGCTAAGCTGTTAGACCTTAAACTTAATTTTTGTTTTTCTAAAAAATCTGTTCTTTTATACTTTCGGACTGATACTGTATCATGGTACTCATGCGAGGGTTCATATACTATGACATTAAATCCTGTATCTACAGGGCTATTATACCAAAGCAAAAGTGAATCTTTATCTATCTCTTCGATGAATTCGATTCCATCAATGTCTGCTTTGTACTCCACATTATCTGCGCTTGCAGTAAAGAGTAATTTGATTTCTCCAAAGTTAGGGGCGATTTTTTCTTTAAGAGAAAAGTCTGGTGTAGCAATGAATGTCTCGATATCATATTGCTGACCTAGGCTGTCAGTATTTTCGTCTACTACTATAAACTCCTCTAAAAATCCAATGACTTCTGTATCTTGATCATAGAGGTAGTTTAAGTTAGCATCCTTAAGGGCAAATAATTTAAAGGTGTCTGCTCTAAGGTTTTCTATCTTAAAATTCCCTTCTTTATCGGTACTCGAAAAATAAAACGGTCGCTCAGTTCTAACTACAGTGTCTGCCAAATTATCGTATAGCATTACAAAAATGTCTTCGACTGGTTTCCCCGTTTTAACATCTACTACATTTCC
>CALFUQ010000052.1 GCA_937929885.1 uncultured Saprospiraceae bacterium | reverse complement strand
ACAGGAGGAGCAGCAGGCTGTGCAGGAGCGACGTATACTATAACCTATACAGCAGAGGATGCGTGCGGAAGGATAAGTAATTGTGTACAAACCTTTACTATAGGAACTCAAGCGTTAAATATTTCTTGTCCAGCAGATGTAACTGTAGTATGTGTAGATGATATAGTAGCAGGAATAGCAACAGTGGCAGGAAGTTGTGATATGACTCCTTCGATTAGCATGAGCGGACCAACTTATGTAAGCGGTACGCCAGGCTGTAATGGATCAGCATACATGATAATATATACTTCTACTGATGATTGTGGCAATACAGGTAGTTGTACTCAGAAATTCAAAGTTGGAGGTCAATCTATTTCGATTTCTTGTCCTAACAATACAGTAGTTAATTGTAAAGATGATATCACCGCTGGAATCGCAACGGTAGTAACTGATTGCAGTTTCAATCATACAATAACACCAACAGGCCCGACTTTAGTAAGTGGTATTGATAACTGCAATGGAGCCGTGTATCTAGTTGAATACAGAGCAGAAGATGATTGCGGTCAGATGGCTGCTTGTAGTATGACGATTACATTAGGTACAGGTGGATTAAATATAATCTGTCCAGCTGATGTTGAGAATTTAACTTGTAAAGATGCGCTTCCTGCAATGCCAGCTAATTTTGCTGAGTTTATTGCAGCACCTCTTTCGGGTTCAGGCACAGATGCTTGTGGTGGAGCACTTTCATTAGTAAGTGTTGTTGATAATCGATCTATGTCAGATTTATCGTTTTGTAATTCAGATGTACCGATCGTTATAGAACGAACATATACGATAGCTAATGAATGCGGACTAACAGCAAGTTGTACACAATCATTTACTTTCAATCCAGATACTGAAGCGCCAGTTATAACAGTGTGTCCTTCTGCAATTACGGGATTAGCTTGTACCGATGGCTTACCAGTTGCAGCTCAAAATATTGCTGAGTTTTTTGGAGCACCTCTTTCAGGATCAGGTACAGATAATTGTACGTTATCAGCAAATCTTAAAGTTGCAGCATTAGATGATAAGTCGATAGATGATTTGAAATTCTGTATGAATGATTCAGAAAGAACAATTGTAAGGACATACATAATAACAGATGAATGCGGTAATTCTTCTTCAAGTTGTACCCAGGATATCATTTTTGAGCCTGACACTGAAGGACCAGTCCTTGTCTGCGATACATTAACTATCGAAACAGACCCTCATGTTTGTCATGCAGATGTTGTTCTTCCTAATCCGACAGCTACAGATGGTTGTAGTGGGGTAAAAGAGTTTACAAATAACCACTCAGGATTATTTTTAATAGATACAACTATAGTGATTTGGACGGCAACTGATAGTTGTCATAACACAAGCTTGCCTTGCGAACAGGTGATCATTGTAGTAGATAAACAGAGTCCAAGTATTGCTTGTAGTGGAGACACCTTATGTTTACCACTCGATGTAACAGGTAATTTAAGTGTACCTGTAGATGCACTATATAGCTCTGTTGAAGATAACTGCTATTTTATAAGTAGTGTATTCGTAGAAAAAGTAAATGGCACAGCCTCTCCTGCAGAACAAGTGACTTTTGATTGCTCAGATGTAGGAGACACCACTATGGTTAGAGTCATTGTAACTGATAAATCTGGCAACAGTAATAACTGTATAAGAGCTATAGAGGTGAAGGATAAAATTGCGCCAACAACTCTAAATGCTGCAAACTTGGTGTGCCCACCTGCTGATACTATCAATTGTGAATTCCCATTAAATCTGTCAGATCTAAGTAGTTTAGGCGTATTAGCAATAGAAGATCTATCAGACGCATGTGGAGTAGCGAGTGTTGTTGAGTTAGATCCTGTCGATACAGGTTTTGAATGTAAAACGGGTGGAGGTGTAGTAAGAACTATCACAAGAACTTTTGAAGCAACGGATATCAATGGGAATAAAAGCACTTGTACTCAACTCATATCTGTAGAAGACACAGATCCATTCGTAGAAGAAGATATCATGTGGTTAGATGATACACAGGTAACATGTATGGGAGATACTTCAGTTGCTGTGTTAGGTCAACCAGGAATAATGAGTGATGCTTGTTCACAGATATTGTTCCAGCATAGAGATATGGTATTTGATCTACAGAGTGACGCATGCAGAAGGATTATGAGAATCTGGACAGTAATAGACTGGTGTCAATTTGATAGAACTACAGGTGCAGGAGAATGGATAGATACTCAATACATAGATATAGTAAGTGATATCCCTCCAACATTTAACCAGACTTATTCAGATAGAGATTTCTGTGTTTCTGATTGCACAAGCGGCAGATTCATAATGTCATTTGATGGTAACGCTGGGTGCTCCGAGTTTGGAGTTCGTGGATATACCTACAGAATACAATTAGAAGACGGAAGAGTAATAAATAGCACAGGCAATAATATAGATCAGATGTTGCCTATGGGTACCCATACGGTTAGCTTGACTATAATAGATAACTGCCATCAAGAGGCTACTCAGTCCTTTGATATTACAGTAAGAGATTGTAAGCCACCAGCGATAGTATGTGTACAAGGGTTAGTGATAAATCTGATGGATACTAGTCCTCCTATGGTGCCTATTTGGGCCAATGATTTCAGCAACGGGACAAAAGATAATTGTACCGATGAGGAAGACATTATTTACTCATTTAGCACATCAGTTATAGATACAGGACTTGTATTTGACTGCAGTCATACTACTGCAAGACAGGATGTTACAATTTTCGCTACGGATAGCCATGGCAATCAATCTGTATGTGCAACACATATAACTGTACAGGCCAACGGAGTGAGTTGTGAAGGACTTCTAGAGCAAGGAGAAAATGAGACAGATACAAATAATGAATCTGATTCGGAAGACAATGAAGATGAAGTGATCATTGGTGAGTTAGCTATGGTATCAGGAAAGATCGCCAATTATAAAGGCGACGGTATCATGAATACAGAAGTAAATATTCAAAGCACAGCAATGGATAGTTACAAGATGACATCAGATAAAGGAGAGTATACATTTGAGTCACTGGATATGTATAAGGATTACATGGTGAAGCCGAGCAAGAATGATGATGTACTTAATGGAGTCTCTACACTTGATTTAGTACTGATACAGAAGCACATACTTGGATTAAATTTAATCACTGACCCATATCTAAGGATAGCAGCTGATATAGATGGATCTAATAGTGTCTCTGCTAGAGACTTGGTAGAACTGAGAAAATTAATTCTTGGATCACTTGAGAACTTTAGTAACAATGAGTCATGGAGATTTATAGATGCTAGTTACGAGTTAGATCTCAACAACCCATGGAATTTCCCAGAGGAGATACAATATCTAGATCTTGATAATAATGAGATGAGTACTGACTTTATCGGCATTAAGATTGGTGATATTAATGGTAACTCATCTACTAATCTTAAAGAAGGGACGACAGAGACTAGATCTAATGAGAAGATGACCATAGCAATGGAGAACACTTCATTTAGTAATGGAGAGCATATTGTAATTGGTTTGTCAGCGACTAAGGATATTGATCTTAATGGTCTACAGTTAGCATTAGAGGTATCTGACGATTTAGTCTTAGTGGATGTAATCTCTGATCAACTTAAAGTTAGTAGTGATCAATATAGAATTGACAATAACGAATTAATGATTAGCTGGAGTCAAGATGAAGTTGCTAACATCACAGATGGAGAAGGATTGTTTAAGCTAGCATTTAAAGCAAGAGGTAATGGAAGTATAGCAAATGCAATACAGATTATAGAAAATAGATTATCTGCAGAAGTTTATGATGGCAAAATGGATATCCATAAAGTTGTCTTAGATGTAACTGGTGATGATCTAATTAGTTTCGAGCTTTATCAGAATAAGCCTAATCCATTTATAGCAGCGACAGAGATTGAGTTTTATTTACCTAAAGCAATGGAAGCAAGTATAATTGCTTACGATGTGAAAGGACAGATGCTACTTAAGAAAACAGATACATACAAATCAGGAATGAACCGCCTGATGATTACCAAAGATGAATTGGGAGTTTCTAGTGGAGTAATTTATTACAGATTAGAGGCAGGAGAATTCCATGATGTCAAGACAATGTTACTTATAGAATAATGGAGTCTACTTTTTATTAGACTTCAAATTTGAACCGTGTGATAATAGAAGTAAGAGGGCAGCTGTGGAAGACAGAGCCCTCTTTTTTTATTTACTCAGTTCCAATAATATGATACCATCTTTCTTCAAATGATGCGCCTAAAGCATTATTACTTTTCTTTTTTGCATCTAGCAATTGTAATTGACGTGGGGAAAGAGCTTCAGTTGGATTTTGTCCTGATCCTATGAGGCTATTAACCTTCATGCTTTGATAGGATGTCATCGGGATGTTGGCAAACTTAGAATTTTTGAGATAGTACTTTTGATCTTTATCATATCTCAGCTTAGAAGTTGTGGCTACATTTTTATTGCCGACTATTTTACCTGCAGTTTTTGAGATTTCTTTATCATCTGTGAATACTTGATCTGCACATCTAGATTTGTTGGCACTAGCAATGAGCTCTTGTTCATTTACAATATCAGCGTTGTAGGTAACTTGCACAACCTCTCGACCATTCATAAAGCCAGCAACTGTTTTAAAAACGCCAGGGATTTTTCCGATCTCTTTTTCACCAGTCCAAAAACAAAACATAGATAACGTAAGTTCTTTGTTGTTCTTAGATTGACCTAAGTGCAGTTCTTCTTGAAATAACCTGAGGTAGCTTGGTGCTATTTGATTTGATTTTATCAATCCAGCTACAATGAAATCCACCATTCCTGATTTGGAGTAAGCACCAGATAATCGATTGACAAGATTTTCTCCTTTGTGATCCACTATTCTTGCCACAGGATTATTCCAACTTGGCTCTTTGTATTGTTTAAGGATCTTAGCGTCTTGACCTCCCTTATTGTTATAAATAGCTAACGGTACAAAGTGAGATTCTATAGCCTCCACGATGAATGGATGACTTAGGACATTGTTGCCGTAAGTAGTGCAGGTCGCACAGCCAGGTACCTCTTGGAATAAAATAAATACAGGTAAATTTTTTTCAGCAGACTGAGCAATTGCCTTATCGTAATCCCTTAACCAGTTTACTTTGCCTAGCTCTATAGGATTATCTTCTGGTACGGTGAATGAGAGTTGAGCACTGAGATAAAAAGAGGTTATAATTCCTAGTATAGTTAAACTAATTCTTAATAGATTCATTTCTTATATTTCTCTTCGTTCCAAATGTCTAAAAATAAAATTAAAGATGAAGACCACATTTCTCCAGGACTCTCTTGGTTTAAAAAGAACAAGTGGAAGCCATTTCCCTTTCAAACAGAAACATGGCAACTTTATTTAGATGGATTTGATGGATTAGTCAATGCCCCGACAGGTAGCGGTAAGACCTACTCACTTTTTGTAGCCATATGTCTGGAAGCGGTCAGGAGAGAAAAACAACAAGGTGAAACTGCCACTGGGCTACAAGCCATTTGGATCGCTCCTATACGAGCACTAACCAAAGAAATAAAATATGCCAGCGAAAGAGCATTGGCAGGATTGGGTCTTGACTGGGAAGTAGGGATAAGATCTGGAGATACTACATCCACTGAGCGAAAAAAGCAATTGACTAAACCGCCTCAGGTTTTGATTACTACGCCAGAGAGTCTTCATGTAATCATGGCTACCAATGGCTACTCTAAATTTTTCAGCAATGTAAGAGCTATCGTGGTCGATGAGTGGCATGAGCTTATGGGTAGCAAGAGAGGAGTACAAACTCAACTGGCTATCGCGAGAATTAAAACTTTATCTGAGGAACTACGTGTATGGGGAATATCCGCAACGATAGATAACCTAGACGAAGCAATGGATGTATTACTTGGTCCTGAAAGGAAAGATCAAAAAAGAAAATTAGTCATTGCCAATTATGAAAAAAAGATAGCGCTAGAGACGATTATTCCTGATGATATAGAAACTTATCCATGGGCAGGGCATCTAGGCATAAGACTGCTAGAAAAGGTGTTACCAATTATCAAAAAAGGGAGGTCAACTTTAATATTCACTAACACAAGATCACAATGTGAGATCTGGTACCAGAAACTCTTAGACATCGACCCAGATCTCTCGGGACAGATTGCTATGCATCATGGATCGATAAGTAGAGAGCTTAGAGGTTGGGTAGAAGATGCCATCCATGAAGAAAGATTGAAGGCTGTCGTATGTACCAGTAGCCTTGACCTAGGGGTAGACTTCAGGCCAGTAGAATCTATCATACAGATCGGAAGCCCTAAAGGGGTCTCTAGATTTATACAGCGAGCAGGTAGGAGTGGACACCAGCCAGGTGCGGTGAGCAAGATATATTTTGTGCCAACTCACTCGCTCGAGATGGCAGAAGGAGCAGCGTTAAGGACAGCCATAGCAGAAGGAGTGCAAGAACCCCGGTTGCCTTACATAAGATCATTTGATGTATTGATTCAGTATCTAATGACCTTAGCAGTTTCAGAAGGTTTTAATGGTGAAGAGATGTATAAAGAAGTAAAATCTACCTTTTGTTTTAATTCCATAAATCAAGAGGAGTGGAATTGGGTGATCAGTTTTCTGCAGTATGGTGGGGATTCACTCACAGCTTATGATGAATATAAAAAGATAGCATTACACAGTGGCAAATATCGGGTGCTTGACAAGCACATAGCGAAGCGACATAAGTTTAACATTGGGACGATTGTAAGCAGCTCTTCTTTATTGGTGAAGTTTTTATCTGGTAAAAAGATAGGTAACATCGAAGAGTGGTTTATTGCACAGTTAGAGCCAGGAGATACATTTTGGTTTGGAGGTAAGTCGCTAGAGTTAGTTAGGATTAAGGAGATGTCTGTGCAAGTCAAAAAAAGTAAAAGAAAATCTGGTAAAGTACCTTCTTGGATGGGTGGCAGAATGCCACTTTCTTCAATGCTTGCAAAACAGCTAAGAAGAAAATTTACCGATTATGCTAGAGGTGTAGTTAACGAAATAGAGTTAGAAGTATTAACCCCACTTTTCGAGAAGCAAAGAGAAGTATCTCACTTGCCCAAAGAAGATGAATTCCTGATTGAGTATTTCGAGACGAGTGAAGGTTTTCATTTACTATTGTATCCATTCGAAGGTAGATTTGTACATGAGGGTATAGGTGCCTTGATTGCTAGTAGGATCAGCAGACAGTTATCCATTTCATTTTCTATTGCTATGAATGATTATGGGCTAGAGCTTCTTTCAGATAAAAAACTAGAC
>CALFUQ010000051.1 GCA_937929885.1 uncultured Saprospiraceae bacterium | reverse complement strand
TTCAATTTAGCTGATAAGGTGACTTGCAAAGCAATCATCCTTTCTATACACGGAGGCACGTATGTAGATTTTCAGATTATAGAATTTGAAGGTGTATTAGGTAAGGATCATACACCGAAAGCTAAACCTCCTAACAAGGGTTTTTTGATGTATCGAGTAGAAGTGAAAAATGTGACTAAGTATTTAGAATATGTGGAAGGGAATGGATGTGATATTCATAAGCCATTGACCAAGCAAAAGATAGAACCGTATGGAGAGGTAAATTTATTCTCAGTGCTTAGCCCAGACGGAGCTTGGTTCGAATTTTTTGAAACGATAGAAAAGTAACCATGGACGAAGGAACACACTATAAGAGGATAACACTTGTAATTGCTGACATAGAAAGGTCATTAACCATTTATCGAGATATACTTGGATTTACAGTACATCATATCAATGACTCTGAGAAAGACTCTTACTCATACCCAGTATTTCAAATACCGCCTGAGGCTAAGATCCGATTCTGTACTTTGGATAGTCCTAATCAAGTAAGGACAATAGGATTTACTGAAGTGAAAGGTATAGAACTACCTAAAGAACGTCATCCTCATATGACTGCTTCTGTGATTAGGGTCAAAGCCATAGAAGAAGTGATAAACAAGATTACAGCTTTAGAGTTGTACACAACAGAGCTTAAAATTGATACAAACACCAATGGCCTAACTTTTAAAGAACAAGCATTTGTAGATTTTGATGGGCACCTTATCGTATTGTATGAAATGATATCAGAATAAAACATAAAGCATTAAAAATTATTTGAATGAGATCATCACGACGAAAGTTTTTAGCTACAATGGCAGGCGGAGCAATGCTTGCTTCTTGTCAAAATCCAGTTAAAACAAAAACCAAAAGTACCGCCGAAAAAAATCAGCATACTGATAAGACTTTTGATGCTATAATAATAGGAGCAGGATTGTCTGGATTGATGGCGGCCATGACCTTACAAGAAAATGGTCTAGATGTATTAGTCCTCGAAGGAAGAAACAGATTAGGAGGAAGAGTCTATACTTTGATGGATGTGCCAGGGAAACCAGAGGCTGCAGGAGAATACATTGGCGCAAACTATGCACGTATGCGAAATACGATCAAGAAGTTGGGGCTCGAGACTTATACTCCAGAGATGAACGGTATTGATAGGCCCTGGATGTACAATATTAAGGGTGAGAATATAGATAAGGATTCATGGGAGTCACACAGGCTTAATCCGCTTGAAGGAGAGGATAGAGCTATGTTACCGCATCGCTATTTATCTAGGCTCTCTAATCGAGATAACCCACTTGCTGGTAAGCCGCTTAATGCATGGTTGGGAGAGGATTTTCATAAGTACGATATTCCTCATGATCAATACTTGAGATCTAAAGGTCTAAATGAGGAAGCGATCAGACTTATGAATGTTGTCATACATGCTGGAGGAATTCATAATACATCAGCTATCAACGAGCTTAGAAGATATCATGTAATGGATTTTAATTCTAAGCTAAGTTTTGATGATGGCAAGTCCTGGAAAATGGTAAAAGGAGGCAATTCCTTACTGCCTGAGAGAATGGCGGGAAGTCTAAAGCATGAAACCTTGCTTAATAAAACTGTTGTAAGTTTTAAAGAAGAAAATAATATAGTGGAGATCCAATGTGCAGACGCCTCTAGATACAAAGCTAAGAATGTGGTTTGTAGCATTCCTATGTCCGTGTTACGTAATATTACTTTCGACCCGCATGTTACTGGTGTTACCAAGGCAGCAATAGATGAGATCGATTATGGTCTCTCAGTGCAAGCGCACTTTTTGGTCAAAGAACCATTCTGGGAAGAAGATGGATTGGCTGAGAATATGTGGACAGATGGACCACTAGAACGTTTTGCTATACGCACAAAGAAAAATGATACAGACCAAGATGCAGCGATTGTATTTGTGAACGGTCCTGAATCATTGAAGTTTAGATTGATGACCGATGATCAAGTCTTTGATTACGTCGAAAAAGAATTGGTGAAATTAAGGCCTGCTTGTGAAGGCAAGCTTGAGAGATTAATTATTCAGTCTTGTGAAAGAGATATACATGGCGCAGGGGATTGGGTGTACTGGCAGCCAGGGCAGGTTAAGAAATTTGGTAACCATATGCGTAAGCCACATGGCAGAATACATTTCTGTGGAGAGCATACAGCAATCATGGAGCGAGGTATGGAAGGAGCTTTCGAGTCGGGAGAGCGAGCTGCTTTGGATATTATTTTAAATAGTTGATTTATGAAGCGTTTATTTTTTGCAGGCATTATGTTCTTAGGATTGGCAATGAATGTTGATGCACAAACTGATCCATATGCTAGGGATCTAGTACAGCTGGTAGATTTTTTCGAAGGGGAATTCGATAACGATTCACAATTGTGGTTCGAAAGCAGAAGAGGTTGGTCAGGTAATGAGGAAGAGAAGCACATAAGGATACATGCGACCCATACGAAAATAGATGCGCCAGATATTGGTGACAATGTTTTTTATGTAGAAGAATTTATAGAGGGTGACCCTGCTAAAATATCCAGACAACGGGTGGTGAATTTCAGAAGTGACATTGACAAGGGAGGGGTTGTAATGGAGCTGTACTTTTTGAATGAACCTAATAAGTTTATTAATGCTCAAGATTCAATGGCCGTATTTGGCGATATAACTAAAGGTGATCTTTTTGGATTAGATGGCTGTAATGTTGTTTTCAAACGGGAAGCTGATCAATTCATTGGCTCAATGGAAGATAAGATGTGCCAGTTTGGTGAAGGAGATAAAAAGAGATTTTCTGTGCATAATATTCACTTATCAGCAACTAAGTATTGGAGAGTTGATCAGACGTACCTTGTAGGGAATGGTGAGTTCTACATGGGCCATCCTAATGATGAACCACACAAAATGAGAAAGGCAAGGATGTACAGATGTGATGTAAGCTTCACAGAAAAAGGATACTATGATCCTAGCGGGAATGATAAAAAGTACGCTGACCTCATCTTACATGATCAAGGAGGAACAGTAACTTTGTATAACCCTATCAAAGAAAAAAATTACATCCTGCAGTTGAGAGAAAAGGAATACCCTTATTATTCTACTGGATCAGATTTTTTCATGCTCAGATTTATTGAAGAAGGAGCTACTAGATCTGATGTTATAGTGACATCAGAACCTCATGTGAGTAAAATTTCATTCTCACTTGGATGGGCATCAGCTTCGTGTTATTTAGAAGAACAGTAATTTATGAAAAACCAATTTACGATTCTCATTGGATTAACAATATTGCTAATTGCATGCGGTCAGCAACCTGAAGGTGACAAATCTAGTCGGGAGGAATCGACAAGCGAAGTAGAAGAAGTTGCTGAATCAGTAGAAGCAGAATCTCCTGCACTTGAAATAAATAAAAATATGAGCCCAGGAGAAAAATTATTTATCCTTTGCTCCGCTTGTCATAGCTTAAAAAAAGATGATGCACATAAAACTGGGCCAAATCTGCATGGTTTCTTTGGGAGTAAAGCTGGAGTGAAAGAAGGGTTCAAATTTTCGGAAGGCCTTGTGTCATCAGGTATAACTTGGGACGATGCATCGCTTAGAAAATGGATAGAAAACCCTGCGGAGTATGTACCAGGGACCTCTATGGCCTTTATTGGCATAAAAGATAAAAAGCGACAAGATATCCTTATCGAATATTTACTTGAAGAAACTAAATAGACATTCTTGTGAATTTAAATGATTTTGTAGGTGAGTATAATAATTTTCAGCAGTATTGGCAAGAGAATACAGAAGACGAAATGCATAGGCTTGACAGCTCACATCCTCACAGCCATAGACATTTAGAATGTTTATTAAATGATGATGGAGACGCATTAATTATCAAGCTATATAAAGGTAGAGCGAAAGAAAATTTGATTTCGGAACACGTCTTGACAGCTGTCGATGCGATGAGTTCCGATCCTTCAGGATTTATAAAAATTAAGGATGGTGATATTTTTCTTTCAGGGTTAAAAATTCTTGAACCGTGTAATGGTGAACCATACATTTTCAAACCATGTAGATACTTTTCTGGATGGATTCAGTATCCGCCAGATATGAATGACCCAGATGAATTATATTCATTGAGAGATTTAATTATTCACGATCAGGGTGGATATGTGGAGTTAGATGTAGATGGAGTAGATTATACGGCAGAGCTAACTCAATTAGTCTATGCGAAAACGCTAAAGATCATGAAGCTGGCGATATACGATATCCCTAAATCGGAGGTAGGTGTCAACAGTAAAGCGATAAGCTACACCTGGGCAGAACCCGAAACTAAGCGACTGGGAATAAATGTCAGAAAAGTTATTTCTGGATGGACAATGATCGAAGAAGGATATGTAAATTCAAATAATCTAAATAAAAATAGTTGATATGAATATAGGAGACAAAGCACCTGAGTTTAAGTTAGTTACTACTGCTATGAAATCAATAACTAATAAAGATTTCAAGGATAAGAATGTTGTATTATTATTTTTTCCACTTGCATTTACAAGTGTATGTACACAAGAGATGTGTGTTGCAAGTGATGATATGAATGCGTACAAGGATCTTGATGCAGAAATCATTGGAGTTTCAGTAGACTCACCTTTTGTTTTACAAAAATTTGGGGAAGAAAATAATATAGGATTCACCTTAGCTTCTGACTTTGATAGATCTGCGAGTAAAGCATTTGATACTTTGTTTGAAGATGACTTTTTAGGCCTAACAGGTTTTTCTAAAAGATCTGCATATGTGATAGACAAAGAAGGAGCCTTAAGATATGCTGAAACCACAGATGGAAAAAGCTTGCCAGACTTTGATAAAATTAAAGAGACTTTGAAGTCACTATAACGAAATCTAAAATGAAAAATCTGTATTTGGTTTTCTTTCTTATTTCGTTTTCAATTGTTACCGTAGTTTCTCAAGATGCAGAATTTACCTTGATACAAGATTGCGTTGGTTGTCCAGAGTTGGTTGAAGTGCCAGCAGGAAGTGTGCTAATAGGCTCATCTGAAAATGAAATCGGCAGAAGGAAAGGGGAGCGAATTAAAGTAACAGCAACAATTGACCAAGCTTTCCTGATGTCTCAACACGAAGTCACCTTAGGGCAGTTTAGAGAATTCATGGAGGAAACTAACTACAAACAAATAGATGCTATCTGGCAAGAAGAAGTTTTAGTTGGTTGTAACTATTATGATGGTAAGCGTTACGGCTATATAGCAAATCACTCTTGGAAGAATCCAGGATATCCTCAGCGAGAAGATGCGCCAGTGGTATGTGTAAGTTGGAGTGATGCAGATGCTTATTGTAAATGGTTGAGTATGAAAACTGGTCGTAACTATCGGGTTCCGTCTGCCGTAGAATTTGAGTATGCTACTAAAGCAGGAAGTGATGCACCATGGTTCTGGGGCACAGAGCCTGCTGATGCATGTGAGTATGCAAATATTGGTGACCGTACTTTTGCACATAAGTATCCTATTCGTCCAAGTTTTCCGTGTGATGATGGTTTTGTCTATACCACAGCTGTTGGTACTTTCAAGCCAAATGCATTTGGACTATATGACATGATCGGTAATGCTTGGGAATGGACGGATGATTGTTATCATCCTGATCTCACCAATGCACCAACCGACGGATCTGCATGGTATGAAGAAGATGGTGGTGAATGTATATACCGAACACCGAAAGGTGGAAGTTGGATCAGCGGGATTGAGTGGGGAAGGTCTGCAGTCAGGTCTAGAGATGGAGCAGACTATAGGAGTTTTATGTTAGGATTTCGAGTCGTAGCAAGTATTGACAAATAGCTATTTTGATATATTTAAATGGCAACATTTCAAACCTTAAATTGAAACGAATATTCTCGTTGTCGGTTGTGGATTGAGTGGAGTAGTGACTGCCGTTGCTGCGCATGATGAAGATCCTCAATAGTATTTTTTAGCTATCCTACTAGTTTCATCACTTCACTAGCTGCCCTTTCACCTGATTCCATTGCTCCTTCCATTCCTCTGAAATACACTGCTGTATGTTCGCCTGCAAAGTGGATTCTTCCATGGGGGTTGGCAAACTGATCTGCATACTTTGTTATTTGCCCTGGTTTCCAGTAGGCATAGGCGCCTCCTGCATAAGGATTATTTGACCACTTCCAGTAGTATACAGGTTCTAGAGCACCTTTCAAGCTTGGTCTTATTTCTTCCGCTTCTTTCATCACAATTGCTTTAGCATCTTTCTCACTCATCTTACTGAGTTTCAGTGCTTCATTGGTATTCACATATGCTACTATACTTGTGACCTTTTCAGGATTGTCAACATCATTTTTTAATGCCATGAATCTCCCACAAAGTTTATCAGACCACATGCTTGGTGGCAAACCATCTTCCTCCCAATAATTTTTCTTTACAGTAAAGTGCACCTGAGCATTCGGAGTGTAGCCAAGCTCATCGATACCTTCTTGTTGAAGTGCGGGGAGGGGTGGATCAATCTTGACTCTTCGAAGAGCGTATGCGGGAAGCGTGATGATAACATATTTTGCTTTGACCACTTTATCATTATCTAATGTAATGGTCACACTGTCTTTCGCGGCACTAATAGATTTTACAGGAGAATTTTGTCTAATATCTCCTGTATACGCATTCCCCATTGCTTCTGGGATTCTTTGATTACCTCCGATAGCTGCGCCTCCTCTCCCTGTCTTCGCTGCAGATTGTTGGCTTATGAAATTTAGAATCTGATAAAAATTAAGCACAGACATATCATCTGCACTAATACCATAGCTACTATTGGTTCCCACGCTAAGTTTCATAGCTTCTTCCGTAAATCCCTGCTCTTTCATGACAGAAGCGATTGAGCGATCCCACTCAGCAAATTTTGGATCTCGCCATGCCGTTAGATCATTTTCTGGTAGTGGATTAGTATCTGCATATACTTTCCAAGGCACAGATGTTGGTGACATTCCTTTTGCCCAATCTAGATGAAAAGGATTTTTGGGATGAGTTTTCCATTGATCAGGTAAGATAAGGTCATCATATATCGCGTAGAGTAATTCTCCTTTTCTAGGTTCTGTTCTTGGGCGCATGGGGCCTATCTCAATACCATATTTGGTTGCAGCACTTAATAGTCTACCGTAGCCTCCACCGATACCATTTGCTCCCAGTTCTGGATGCCCTGGTACATCCTCTTCCTTAGCTGTATACACTCTTCCACCTATTCTATCTGTTGCTTCGATTATGGTGCTTTTATATCCAAAAGCTTGCAGAGTCAAAGCAGCATTTAGCCCTGATAATCCAGAACCTATAATAGCAATATCAGTTTCTATTGCGCTGCCTTTATTATCTTGGCATCCATATAACCCTAAACCTAAAGGAATAGAAAGGAGACCTGTTTTCTTTATAAAAGTCCTCCGTTTGATAGAATTCTTGATCATGGTGTTTGTCTTATTTTATTCCGAATCCCAAGTAAGTGGCTCAGCAAAAATAGTAGGCTGTTTTTCTTCTGTTGCTTTAACGAATCCCTGAGGAAGCTCATCTTTTTGATAAAACATTCTACCATTTGTAGACCATATCATATGTCCAGGAGTTCCAGCCATCTTCAGTATTGATAACCATGAAGTTTGGCTAGTCCAATGATAATCAGATGGAATATGATTAAGGGTTCTGTCAAATAGAAGATACTTATCAAAGTCATAAGTGTCCAAAGTCATTTCAGTTCTCCATGTCTGAGACTTGCTTTCGAACCATTTGGTAAATGCATGACGAGTAACATGAATCTTATCGCCTAGTTCTGTGAATACCAAATTTAATGGCCGTCCAAAAGCTGTACTCTCCATCTTGAAACTTGCACTAATCTCTGGCCCAGTAGGAGTCATGATACTTCCGCTAATACCTCCTCTAAATGGTGGTACCTCTACTACGTCACCAGTATATGGGTTTTTCATTTCACTTAAGAATTCCTCTGTTACTGGATCTTGATAGAGTAGCCATGATCTAGATTTAGTTTCTACTTTATCATCTCCCACCATTCTCATGATCTTCATACCACAACCAGAAAATCTAACCACTTCTTTTCCAAAGACATCTAAGTCATCTGGTTGATCTGGTCTGATACCAAAAACTCTTCCTTCTGAGTACGAATAGGTTTTAACACCAGACATATCCCCTCGAAGTTTTTCGAAAATTATCAATTGGTCTTTTGGGTCATTAAGGTTATAATCTATTTTGTTTAATGTTTTTTTAGTAGTAGTGTTGACAGTATTTTTTGTTGTTGAACACGAGGCGAATAACCCTAATGCAGGGGCCGCCGTTAACAAGCCAAGACTTTTTCTTCTAGAAATATTTGATTCTCCCATAATAGTTAACTATATTAATCATTAAGAAAGTTAACTAAAATAATTCAATAGATTGTACTATCCATAGTTGAATCTTTTTCATACAGCATAACGACATTATGAAACAACTAATATTATCATTCCTAGTTTCGATATCCCTTATATTAATTGCTTGCCAGAATAATAAAACATCTGAAACTGAAACCAGTACCACAACTAAAACTGCAGAAAAGCTCACACCTGAGGAAGAAATTCCGCTGATCATCAAGGCATGGACTGGAGTATACAATAATGAAAGACAAGTAAAAGAAAGAAGTGCTGCAGGAGATCCTGTGATGAGTTTAGGCACGGACAATATGGGATGGCTACAGCTTACCTCACATTATATTCCTATTAATAATCCTGAAATAGGAGAACATCTTTTATATGTCGAAGAGTTTAGGGATGGCATCGTGGATTCCACTTACCGTCAAAGGATATATAAGCTCCATGTAGATTCTACTGATTTGAAAAAGGTAGTCATGTGTACTTTTAAGGATAAGAAAAAGTTTGTAGGTGCGTGTAATGATATTAGTATGCTCGATAAATTGACAAATGAAGATATAAGTCCTTATCCAAATATTTGTGATTTGATAGTCACCACTACAGCTAAAGGCTATACGATGAAAATGGAAGATAAAATGTGTGCCTTTGGTGGAAGATACTTTGATTATAAAGTCAAATTAGAGGACGATAAATATTTTTGTAAGGATAGGATAGTGGATGTAGATACAGACACCGTTATGATGGCGGTCATGGATTATCAATGGCATGAGCTAGACCGTACGTAACAACATTAAGTTGAACTTACCACGGTAGTTTTTCCCGTCCTGTAGTAACTTCCAGATTTTGCAGTCTTAGAATGGAACGAGTTTCCATCAAGATTTTTTCCAAGACGCTAAAATTTCTCCAGCAGAAGCCGACCATACTTCTGATCTTGAAGTTACATACTCCAAGACTTTTTCTAAGTACCCTATGCGATGAGGCTGGCCCAATACCCATGGATGAATATTCAAGGAGAGTATATGTCCTTTTCCATTTTTTGATTCTTGCAATAAATAATCAAATGCATCACAGACTTGCTCTGCCCATGATTCCGCTGAGTGTTGATTATTAAGAATGACAAAGCGATCTTCTAATTCTGTAGATAAGGGCATAGCTGTAAGTGTGCCATTTTTAGTTTTGAAATTATAAGGCATTTCATCATTGACCCAATCACAGAAATATGTGATACCATTACTTGCAAGAATATCGGGTGTATTAGCTGATTCATTTTTAGCAGGACTGATCCAGCCCTTTATTTCCTGTCCACTGATTTTACGAAGTTTGTCCAGAGACCTTTTGACAAGTTCTTCTTCCTCCTTTTGATCTTGTCCACCGTAGTGGAGTGCATCCATATGATAACCGTGGCAGATAATTTCATCTTCTCGATCCTTAACTTTATTCATAAGATAAGGATAGCGTTCTGCTAATCGAGTATTGATAGCAAAAGTAGGCTTGATGCCATATTGATCAAAACTCTTGAAGAATCTATAAATACCAACTCTGTTTCCATAATCCCTCAAACTGTAATGTCTCAAGTCTGGATAAGGCTTAGTCATGCCGCCAGGAACTTTGAAAGGGATTCCTTTTTGATTGAGTGGGAAAAATTGTAAACCTACATTTACCCAAAGCGCCAAGGATTTACCATCAGGCCATTTTATGGTGGGACGATCTTTTAGCATAGACCACTCGTAGCGATCATGATCCATGCCATAGGAGCGTTTAGGATATTCTAAATATTTATGATCCAGGTCAGACATTAGGTTAAGATTTAAGCTGATTGTATGGAAGATATATGTTCGATTGCAACATCATAATAATTTTCTAAATAGTATTCTGCTATTTCTCGACCCGTTGCAACCCATACATTACTATGTCCGGTGATGTACTCTAGTGCTTCTTCGTATGCTTTGATTCTATGAGGATTACTAACTTGATAATTGTGTGTAGGAATACACATGACCGTTCCACTTTCTGCGCCTTCTTGGTAGAGACGATCAAAATTTCCCATTAATGCTTTTCCATATTGCCTTGGCGGAACTTTCTGAACTAGATATGCTATGGTATCATTCATCTCAAGAGAATATGGGATAGACACGAACCTCTTTTTGCTTCTAAGATTGATGGGAGTAGGTTGGTCATCATGAAACAAATCACA
>CALFUQ010000050.1 GCA_937929885.1 uncultured Saprospiraceae bacterium | reverse complement strand
AGTATAAGACCTTTCATCGATTGTAGTTTTCACCG
Source organism: uncultured Saprospiraceae bacterium (assembly GCA_937929885.1). Classification (GTDB taxonomy): domain Bacteria; phylum Bacteroidota; class Bacteroidia; order Chitinophagales; family Saprospiraceae; genus CALFUQ01. Next base: position 4,135 of record CALFUQ010000050.1, on the reverse strand, counting down.
ACAAAGGTACTAAAGCGCTTTAAAACAACAAGTTAAATATTATAAAAAATTGTAATATAAAAACTGTAAAGATGAAGATTTAGAGTAGAATTTGGGTGAAATCATGCTGTCTACACTTTTATGAGGATAGCTATATTTAGTATTAGTAATTGGAGTGTCAGAAAACATCTCAATTAATGTGGAATGGATTTAGACTTTCGTTGCCAAACCCACTCTTTTACTTATGCTCTAGGACTTTTTGAACTTTAATAGCCACAATATCCCCGCTAAAAGTAAAACGCCGCCTAGGGCTAACAAATACTTAGTCATTCTAGTTGAAGAATCATGTGAATGAACAGTACCATCTTCATGTACATGTGTGCCTTGTGGATTATTAGAATCTGATGGTATCTCGAAAGTTAGTGTGGCCCAATTTGATTCGTGTGTCAGTCCTGACTCTTCTGATTCTTCCATCATTATAGTCCTTAAGTACCACTGGCCAGATGTATTAAGTTTGAAGGTGATTATTCCGTTTTTATTTGTCCGATATTCTTTTGCATTATGATGGTGTTGATCGTTGTTTTCACCGTGAGTATGAGATGTTTCTTCATTCCCAACATATACTAATTGCTCAGCGAGTGGCTTTTCTTTCCATAGTAGCTTAACTTGTATTTCTTCTTCTACTTTAGCTTGATAAGGATTTTCGAGAGGAACAAACTCTATTGGATATCCTAAAACGGTACTCCAATCATCAGTACTTTTGTCGCCAACCTGAAAAATAGTTTTGACATGTTTTGAGTACTTTTCTATTGCATCGTTATCTTCTAGATTATTTATCTTACGATAATTTAACATATCAAGAACGCCATCATGCACTAAATAGTCTCGGAAGTCTTTAGCATCCATTTCGATATTCCTTGCTTTGGTAGATACGCCAGCTACCCAAGTACCTTCTTCTCCAGAATTAAAATTAAGAACACTAGTTTGATCGATATCGGACCATGATGAAGAGTCTACTCTAATCCTATTTCCGTTTCCAACCAAACTAACATCTACCATTCGATCACGTGTGATTGTGTTATCACTTCTCTCAAAAGTCCCATTGTATAGCTGGATAGTAGACTGGGTGTTTGGTTGTAGGTGATAAGTATTTAATTTCAAAAACATATCATGGCTACTACAGAGTATGAATACTAGAAACAAAAAAGTGATTTTGCTAATGTTTGAATTCATTTAGATCTAGGATTAATTGATGATATAATTAAATAATTAATACTGATAATGAAATTACCTTACCTCCACAACTCTAGTATGGAATTACTATAAGAAAAATGTTTTAGGAGGTATTTAGTTGCAACTTTTAGAGGCTTTTTGCAAAGTAAATTATCGACCTACCCAGTAAACAAATTCAAATAAAAAAGCCCTAAGAAACTAATCCTAGAGCTTTGTATATCTTAAGTATGATGTTGATTACATTCCTAGCTTTGCTTTCACTAATCCAGTAACATCTGTACTATCATCTGCGTAGATAAGTACACCGACACTATAGTCAAAGATGTACGCATAACCATTTTCTTTAGCTACGGCATCTATCGCTGCTTGTATCTTGTCTCTGATTGGCTTGAAGAGCGTTTCGTTTTTCTTAAAGATTTTCTGCTCGCTCTCTTGTTGGAACTTAGAGATTTCTAATTCTTTGTTCTTAAGTTTTTGAGCTTCTACTTCTTGTGCTTTTGGAGATAACTCACCTTGCTGTGCTTTCTGACCAAGTGTTTGGTACTCTGTCTGGTAAGCTGTAAGCATCGCTTGTCCTTTCTTCTGTAGCTGCGCTTGATAGGTTTCTAGGTTTGCTTGTGCTTCTTTAACCTCAGGTATCTCCTGAAAAAGCTCTGCAGAATTAAGGTACCCAAACTTCTGAGCACTTAAACTAACGGTACACAAAATGGCTACGGCTAGTACTATTGTAATTTTGATTGATTTCATTTTATATATTGTTATCGGTGTTTTATTATAAAGGAATGCAAAAATAATTTTTTTAGCGAATTCCTAATTTTTGTTTTAGTGTCGCTGTCTTGTCATATTCTTCAGAAGCAAAAAGGATACCAGTGCTGCTGTTTTTATCTAAGATTAAATCGTAGCCTCTATCATCTGCTAAATCTTGGATCGCTGCGAAAACTTTGTCTTGTATCGGAGAGATTAATTCTTGTCTTCTTAAAAAAAGCTCACCTTCTGGTCCAAACTTTCTCTTTTGTAATTCTCTAACGGTTTCTTCCTTAGACATGATCTCGTCTTCTCGTTGAGTTTTTACCTCGTCACTTAACAGTACTTGTTCTGCTTGATACTTGTTATATAGACTTTTAATCTTATCGTACTCTTGTGCAATATCTTGTCTCCACTCAGAAGCTAATTTATCTAAATCTCTTTCGGCTGCTTTGTAGTCACCCATGCTTTGTAGTACGTCAGTGATGTCGACCACAGCGATTCGCTGAGCATCCAAAGACAATGAAAACGTTAGTGCTATCGCAGCAGTATAAAGTAGTTTCTTGAACATGTGTTTTTTTAATTTAATTTATCAAAGTTTATAAAATTACAACTTTACTATTTATGACTTAAATGGCTGGTAATTTGTTACGAGTGAGATCTACCAGGTATTCAGATAGTATCACTTAAGTGCCTGTATAGGAAACCATTATATATTGAAATTACTCTCAATCAAGGTTTTATTTAACTTATAATTAACTGGAAATTTAGGCCTGGACGTAGACTAAATATTTATTGGGAAACATCTCTACCTCATAGAACTTTGATAAAGGTACTTGATCTACATAGGTGTCTTGTAAAGTTGCGAGTTCTTCTTCTAGGTCTCCACCCTTAAGCGCAAGGATACCATTAGGAATCGGATTCTGTTGTTCCTCTTTAATTAGTGGCTTCGCAAAACCATATAATTTATCGATAGTAGCAACGGCTCTTACCAAGACAAAATCATGTTTGTGCTTATGCTCTTCTGCTCTTTGGTGTATAGCGGTAGCATTTTCTAAGCCTAATTTTTTGATAATATCCTGTACTACTGAAATCTTTTTGCCCGTCCCGTCTATCATGGTGAATGAACAATCAGGATAGAATATAGCGAGAGGTATTCCTGGGAATCCTCCACCTGTCCCAAGATCAAGAAGAGAGGAGCTAGGCACAAAATTGATAAAGCAAGCGATAGCTAAACTATGCAAGACATGATTGGTATAGATGTTATCAATGTCTTTACGTGATATTACATTGATCTTGGCATTCCACTCTTTGTAGAGTGGTTCTAGTTTTTCAAACTGTTGGATTTGTTTGTCTGATAGTTCAGGGAAATATTTTAGTAGCTCTTCGATGTTACCAGTTTTTAGTTTTGATAAAAGTAGCAGGAGTTAAAAATATATAGTAGCAAACCATGAGTAAATCTAGTAAAGGAAAAAATGGAATTAGATCTGGAGTATGTAGAACTTTCATAGTCTTGCTAGCTATAGCCCACTTTATGAAGATGGTAATTACAAAAGGTATGAGTGCATATCCAAAGTGCCACGAAAAGAGACCAAGAACAAACAAGACGTAAACACCGATATGGGAAAGAGCATAGAGCGCAAGAAGAAGTTGATGATCAAATTTATAGGCAGTAGCTGTTGACATATGCCTCCTTTTTTGTCTTATAAAAGATGAGAATGTGGTCTGCGGATAAGATATTATGAAGCTTTCAGGTTTCAGATTTATATCAGTGTTTTCTTTGTTAGATTCTGTATTGATAAATAGATCGTCATCACCTGATGCTAGATGAGCAGAATCTTTAATTGCATTTGATCGCGTAAATAGTTCTTTTGCATAAAGTAAATTTCTACCAACACCCATGTAAGGAATTCCTTGTATTGCATAAGAGAAATATTGTAACGCTACCAAGTAGGTTTCGAATCTAATAAATCTATTAAGCCATCCTGGTTCCTTTTTGTGAGGGCTATATCCGAGTACAATTTTCTTGTTGCGCAATTTTGAGACCATCGAGTTTATCCACTGATTGCTTGTTGGATAACAATCTGCATCTGTCAATAAGATATAATCATTTCCTGAGCATCTAATAGCCTCAGCAAGTGCATGTTTTTTACCTGGTAAGTCAGCTGTTGCTTTGAGT
>CALFUQ010000049.1 GCA_937929885.1 uncultured Saprospiraceae bacterium | reverse complement strand
AATTTGAAAGTAGAACCAGACGATGCAATGGCTATATTTTCTAATCTTAATTTTTTACCCTTATCAAGACTTATGACCCAGCCAGGTGAATTAAGAGGTGCCTCTCCCACTCTAATATCACCGCCACCGTCAATAAGCATTCTGTCAACCCCATTCTGTTTTAGATACTCAAAAACTTGATCCACTGCTAAGCCTTTGGCTACACCACCAAAATCAAAACTCAAACCTTGTTTATTTATCTTGAGTTTTTCATTTGGGTAAATCTCTAGATTTTGAAATCCTACTTTGCCTAGCGCTTCTTCTACTTCTTGCTTACTAGGAAATTTATTTCTTCTAAAAGCTCTTCGCCAAAGTTTTGTTAACTGGCCGATTGTCACATCAAAATAACCATTCGTCAATCTACTTATATCCTGACAACGGCTTAACAAAGTACTCATTGCAGAACTGATTTCTATCAAAGTATCTTTACCAGAAAATCTTGAGATTCTTGATGCTTCACTACTTATGTTATAATCACTAAAAATAAGATTGAGACTATCTACAATTTCAAAAGCTGTTGCTTGTAAATAATCAGCTCTGGAATCATTATCACAATAGAAAATCAGACGAAACTCAGTACCCATCTTAGGCTCAGAAAACTCATATCGACTTAAAGATTGAGCCTCAATGCGAATACAAGCTGACAACATAATAGCTATAAACAAAACAAATGTGCTCCATTGTTTGCATTGTTTGCATTGTTTGATAACCAAATATTGCTGAAAATCCAATACTAAGAATCCCCTAAAACCAATTCCCAAAATTCTTCACGTTCTGCCTGAGTCGGTTGTGGCATAGGCTTGATTAATCTAAAACCAACAAATGGAGAATCTGTATTCCACCAAAAACTTTTAGGTATCTGAGGGTCTCTCATCTTCCATCTCCCACTTGATTTGATTCGGCAAGAGCACCGGTGTTTTGACACTCTATCATCCCACGAGCCTCCACGTACTGTACGCGGGTGTAATCTTGTTGGTTTAGTCCAAGGGTTTACTTCTGTAGAATTAGACAAGGCAGCATAAGAGTCTTCTTTATACTGATCTAGGGTCCATTCGGATACGTTACCTAACATATCATATAATCCCCACGCATTAGGTTTTTTGCTAGCCTTCTTTTGGTATCGCTCAGAGCTGTTATCTCTATGCCATGCTAACTCATCTATATTTACTCTATCGCTACCATAATCACTTCCTGCTTTACATGCATACTCCCATTCTGCCTCAGAAGGCAATCGATAAAATACGCCTGTTTTGTCACTCAGCCATTTACAATATTGGAGAGCTGCAAACTGTGTCATACTTACTGCTGGCACACTATCCTTACCCATACCAAACGTAGGATCTTCATAAGGAGGGCTGGGTCGAGCCATTGCATCAGCATCCCAATCAGGTCGCTGAGGAGTAGCTACATCTTTTTCTTTGTTACGATAGATGTCATATTCTTCAAATGATAGTTCGTGAGTACCCATCCAAAAGTCTCCAACTGTAACTTCAAATTGCGGACCTTCATCTTCATTGCGATCAATAGCCAAGCTATCGCTACCCATCATAAACTTACCACCATGAATGAAGGTCAAATCGAAAACTATATCACTTCCTGGAATTGTATCTTGATCTGTCTGGATGATATACTTATCCGCAATTGGTACTAATTTTTTAGTAGTACTACAGGCCACTATTACTATCAACAAAATAAAACTCAATATCCTCATATATTTATCCTTGTATTTGGAAACAATATATTGAAATTCAAGAAGAGTTATGGAATTAGAATCTACGATTTACTAATCTCGTGGATATTGCACCGAAATCTCAGCTCGAAGCAAATGCATCAATTGGAATAACCCAAAGAATGTACGATTGATATAAATGAAATGCTTACTGCCTCTTGTCTTATTAAATTTTGAAAACAAAGTTTCTTTAGCAATAGCCTCACCAGTTTTCGTGATTTCCTCAAACAATGATGGATCTTCAAAATCCCAACTATCTTGCTGATACGGTTTCAAGGCTATAGATAGCACTTGTACGAATTTCTCAAAGTAGAAGTCAGACTCTTCAACACTATCACCTGGCAATAGTAAGTCTAGGTCCATCAGTAACTTTCTGAAATCATCAATTCGCTCCAAAATTGATGGGTCTGTTAACTTTTTTAGAGCCATTAAAAAATCCTTAGGCACTTCTTTGGTACAACCGAAATCTAACATACAAACCTCATTATCTGGTGTGATCATAAGATTACCAGGGTGAGGATCAGCATGCACCAATCTCAACTCAAAAAGTTGATACATAAATAAATCCCAAATCTTCTGAGCAATCCTATTTCTTTTAGCCTTTGATGTTTCTTGCTCAGCATAATCTGGGAGGTGCGCGCCGTCAATCCAATCCATGGTGATAATACGATCGCTAGATAGGTCTTTATAGAACTTTGGGAATTTATAACCGCCCAAGGATTTACATGCATCAGAAATATACTCCCCGTTTTTTAACTCTAAGGCATAATCTGTTTCTTCCGCAAGCTTATCTTGTACTTCTATAAAATATTTTTCTGCCTCATCTGAGTCTAATCTCATAATCTTACTGGCCATTGGCTTTAAGATTGCTAAGTCTGAGGTGATCGATTCAGCTACTCCTGGATATTGAATTTTAACTGCAAAGTACTGATTAACGATTCTGGCTTTATGCACCTGACCAATACTCGCAGCGAAGGCAGCCTCGTAGTTAAACTCATCAAATAAATCTTCTGGGTTTTTAGAAAGATATTTTCTGAAGGTCTTCTTCACTAAAGGTACCGAGAGAGGAGGAACAGAAAACTGTGCTAATGAAAATTGATCAGAATAAGCTTTAGGCAGTAAGCTTTTTTCCATACTTAGCATCTGAGCCACCTTAAGACCACTCCCTTTTAACTCTAGAAGGCTTTCCATGATATCGGCAGCATTCTTTTTATCTAGTGTCTCGTTATCAACATCTCCCTGTAAGAGCTTACTACCATAATGAACAGCATAGTTCTTACCTACTTTAAGACTAGTCTTAAGTATCTTCCCAGCTCGATTCAACTTGCCTATCGGAATCTTATCGGTTGTCTTCATACGGCCTTCTGCACTCTTTCTTTCCAAAAAAACTTCGCTAGATCAATTACACTCTTGACTGGAGTTACATTTATTATATCCATACTCGCTTTGACGGTCTTCTCAATAGCCATATCGGTTTTTTCAAATTCTAAAGAACTGTCTTTTGACCAAAAATCAAGCAAGAAAAGTAACTGCCCATAAAATGCCTCTCCTATGGCGACGTTAGACATTGAATTGAATTGTGAAGTATATTGATTGTCTAATGGGAGAGCAAACTTTAAATTAAAATTCACAAAAGAAGAAAACTCTTGCTTAAGCATTTTTAATACTTTAATCATGCCTGGTCGACCGTGATACTTTATGCTCTGCTTTAAGAATTCACTGTTTAATCCACAGTTATCGAAGAATGTGAAATACAGTGTGAGCAATTTGTCCCTATTAGAAAAACTCGCGAATTGCGTGTCAGAATTTGCAGTTTCGATAGATGAGCGCATCAACTCACACCAAACGAACTTCTCAAAATTTTCGATAGACTCAAATTCAGATTTGAACTGGGATTGAGCAATCTTTTTTGATTTACAGAGCTGTGCTATGGATACGTCGAATCCTTTGTCAGCTAAGTAAGCCATACTTAGATAAATGATATCTTCTCTACTCTTCTTAGACTTTGACTTATGCATCTTTTAGGGAGTTTATATTATATAAACTCCGCAAACCTAACTATGTTTTATGGGAATTAGAGTTAGTCAGTTGCTATATTACTATTTAGCCACACAGCGAGACCAAAATGTATTGTAATGTCATCTCTTGTGACTATGAGACTACAATCCAGAAAGCCTGGTTCACTATAAAACTAGAGCAGCTTACACAGACATTGTAATCGTAGTTTTTTTTAGGCGATCTTCTACTCCTGCATCTATTAGCATAGATAATTTATGTGTCGAGTTAGATTATTGACTTCTCTTTTATCCAAAACTTATGATTTAGGGATATATCTAAATTCAAAGTGAACAGTGATGTCATCACGAGTTTGAATCTGTCCAAACATTGCAGACGGTGGCTCTATGCCAAAATCGCTCATGCTTAGAGGTTTGCTACCTGAAATTATAAGCTCCTTTTCGCCTAAAATATATTTAGCCTCTACATCTACTTCTAAGCTTTTTCCAGCAAGTTGTAATTGGCCCTTTGATTTTATAACATTTGGAATTTCACCACCTTCAGTATGTAATGTAATTTCCGATGCATCGAAAATGATATTAGGGTGATCAGCAGCTAATAAGGCCTTTCTGATTTTTTTATTCATAGAAGCTCCTCTCCCTCCATCTAAACTCTCAACCAAAACTTTAAACCCAAAAGCTTCAAAGTTGATTGCTCCAGAATTTATGGCAGATAACTCCTTAGGGTAATCTGAAACTTCAGAAGCTACAGCTTCCCAATCATGTAAGGTAGAACTTCCTTTAACACTTATTTTTACACCATCTTCATCAGCGATGACATAAGTGATTTGTGCTTGGCTAAATTGAAAAACGAATAACAACGCAATTGAGAATAATAGACTTTTCATACAATGACTTTCAAATAATGAATATAATACCTAAAACGAAAGATAGCTCAACTCTAGAACAATTTGTATGACAATTAACCAAATTTTAAAGAATTGCAATTATAGCATAGACAAGCAATACTGACTAATTTAGTTTCTCAAGCAGCAACTTGGCGAACTTGTCTGTCTCCTCTAAGTCGGGAAAATGCCCTGAATTTTCAAAACATATCAGCTCCATTTTATTGTTGTATCTGGTGATACTTGAGAAGTCAGTATGTTTATGCGTAAAGTCCTTCGCACCATAAACTAAAGTTGCAGGAATTTTCGAATCTACATATAATAGTCCCTCTTCTTGAGATTGTAATCCTTGAGTTAGGCTGCACAAACAAAAGTTACCTCCATCTTGCAAACATTTTAGCGCGACAGAAGAATAGGGTTTTCGATCTACTCCTTTTGGCAATGCATAATCATACCATTTATCAGCAAACTTTTTTTCGAAAAAAGGCATTAATATTTGACCCAAGACTGGCTTCTTTAGATAGTTGGGAACGGTTCGATCAGCCCAATTATTCATTTCATTTTGTGAAGGGGTTTGTATTAATGTTAGACTTTTTACTTTCTCTGGATAAGTGTGAGTAAAAGCAAGTCCGTAAAAACCATTGGCACATGGGAAAACAATGTTTACATCTGGGACATTTATTAGATCTAGCAACTCTAATAAAAGCTCATTGGTTTTTACATATGAATAATCATAGCCCCCATCATGAGTGGAAAATCCAAAACCTGGAAGATCTACTACGACTACTCTGAATTTAGACCTGAGATTTTTAATAAGATGAAAATGGTGTTCTATAACATTGGGTCCGTCAGGGATAATAATAACTGTACGCTTACCTTCCTTTGTATCCAACACTCTTAGTTTACCAAAGGACATATCCAACAGGTTCATATCAGGGTGAGTGTTCCAATTATTTTTACTTGATCTGATTTTGAATCTAAAACTATCTATTGAAAATCTGTTAACCATGATTTTATAAATCTAATCACTTAATCACGATGATGCTAACCTTTCCTCATTTTTTGATTCAAAGCAATAATTAAGAACATTTAGAATTAAACAAAATACCCCCAAGACACGTAAGCCCTGAGAGTATAATCTAACGAACTAAATTTTTAAATGATTAAAAATTTAAAAAAAACTATCTAATTTCAATATTGAAGTTTGACCCCCAACCACCTCCAACTCTATTTGCCTCATAAATGATTTCGTACATACCAGGTTCATCATATTGATGTTCAGTATTTTTTTCATTAGAAGTATTGCCATCCCCAAAGTCCCAACGATAGCTTAGCTTAGATCCACCACCTATGGTTAAAAAACTTACAGTACATGGTGCAGTGCAACCTTCATTTTCTATTCGAACATCTTCTGGCCAGCCGAAGTCTGATTCAGGAAGTGTTATGGGAATTTTTAGTGGAGCATATCCAGCGAAAATTCCAATTCCATTATCGATATTGCTGTACACTTGCACAGGTTCAGAAAAAGGATCCGCTATTCTAAGATTTTTTTCTTCTATTGATGTCAAATATTCATACATTTCTTTACTCACTGATTGTACTTGTATTTCTGATATCAGTTTCCCTACTGCTCCACTGTACATAAGCTCAGTCACATTGATCCCTACTGTAGTCTTATACGTTTTACCATTAAAATGTTTATCAGTTAAGTAAACTGCCTTCAGAGGATACGGTACAAAATCAATAGCAAAGGCAATCTCATTATTATCTGAATTAGGATCATCTGAAAAATGCTTCATAAGTGGTTCTAAATACCCATTGGTTTCTGAAGCTGTTTGGATATCGGGATCTAACACAACATCAGCTTCTCCTGTTATGACATAGTAGTTATCCACTGCTGGGTCATCTTCTATCTCCACATCAAATGCCCATGTCAAATAACCGCCTATTTCCTTTTCCGCAATATCCAAAACTTTACTTTTGACACTTGCGGGGACATAACTTTTTGATGTAATACTCTTCAGGAAAGTATTGTTTGCACTGACTTCTACTTGGTATTCCTTGCCATACTCAATAGGATTATTAGAGAGCGTGTAAACCCCTTCACTAACATGCTCTAAGTTGCCGATTATACCTCCACTTTCATCTAACAAGCTTACCGTAGCATTATCGACAAAATTAAGTTCGCACTTTAAATTTGCAAGATGGCAGGATTGACTGACATGTACGATGAGTTCTCCTTCAGGGCTAAACAAACTATTCACAACTAATTCAGGATCAGCTTGGACATCTGGAAACGGTAATTCCTTTGTACACGAGGCCGATGAAAAAACTATTAGCCAGATACTTATATATTTGAAATAATTCATATTCTGATGGAGGTTAAAATTTGAAAGAATAAGAAGCAAAAGGTATTATAGAAAGCAAACTTGTTTGTTTTAAATACAGTTCGTCGGTGTTTCTTCTTTTTTCTACTGTCAATTGAAATGCATTATTTCGAGCATAAGCATTATAAAGACCAAAGCTCCAAGTCCTTACTCCTCTTTTCTTTTGCTTATGCAAATTGACTGATAGATCTAATCTATGGTAAGCAGGTGCTCGCTGATTGTTCCTACTTTCAACATGATTCAATTGATCGAAAGTTGAGAATAAATCATTATTGAAAGTGCGATCTTCTCCAGCTTCGATGGCCACATAATTTTTTGTACCTAGTGTGTAAGTATTACCCGAGCCGTAAACCCAAACTAATCCAATATCCATCCGGTCACTCTTCTTGTGAGTCATTGCTATACTTATATCATGACGACGATCATACTTATAGGGAAACTTTTCACCTTGACTTAAGTCTGGAAAGGTTCGATCAGACTTAGATAAAGTATAACCTATCCATCCTGTGGTTTTACCTATTCTTTTTTCTAATAGTACTTCGACTCCATAACTTTCTCCATCTCCGACGGCTACTGCTTTTTCCCAATCCTCAGAAGTACTAAAAAACGAAAGGCCATCTTTATACTCCAATAGATTTTTCATCGTCTTGTAGTAACCTTCTACGGTAAGTTCATATCCATTACCGAGGCTCTGCGTATAACCTACCGCATACTGCGTAGACTCTTCAGGTTTAATTTGATCAGTGCTAGTCACCCATAGATCATTAGGAAAACCCAGACCTGGGCTAGCCAACAAATGAATAAACTGCCTCATTTGAGAATACGATAACTTAACCGATGAGTTATGTGTCATTTGATAGCTAATTGCTGCGCGAGGCTGTAGAGTGAAGTAATTACTATTTTCAACTATAAAGTCCGAGACATGTATTCCTGCATTAACCTTTAACCTTCCCCCTATTGAAATGTTATCTTCTACGTAGGCTGTAAGCTCCTGTGCGTTGATATCTTCTATCGGTGTTTTTGTAACCTCTGGGACTGCCGTTCCAACTTGGGTAGTAGTATTGTTCGCTGTTGGACTGAAAGTATGATCAATCATCTCTAACCCTACCTTAACATGGTGACTTGGATTTGGTATAAAATTCAAATCTATTTTAGCGCCATAGTCAACTATTTCTGATTTAGATGAAAAACTTTCTCTATAACCAGTAGCTACTAGGGGTTCAATATTATTAGTAAATGATTTTTTATAACCACTCCTATAAATCGTGGTGTTACTGAATATTTTTGGGCTGAGTTGATAATTCCATCGCAAAGAATAAATCCTATTTCCCCAGACTAAATCTCCATTTTCTTTTTCGTCTAAATATTCTCCTCTATAAGTCATCTTATCGTCTCCTAAGTAACTGCTTAAAAACAATCGACTCTTATCAGAGAACTTATGATTAATCTTAGCATTCAAATCATAAAAATTGTAGCCAAGTACCTCTTTATCTTCTTTGCCTTTATTATTTATTTTTTGAATTGGAGTTGTAAATAAATCAAGCCAAGTCCGTCGTGC
>CALFUQ010000048.1 GCA_937929885.1 uncultured Saprospiraceae bacterium | reverse complement strand
CCAGAGCTTTGTATCACTTATGAAGTTCCAGAAGAAGTAACCACATGCGAAGATTGTCCAAATGTTACAATGGCTTCTCTAGATGGGGTGCCAGGTTTTGCAACAGTAGACTTATTAAATGTTTGTTCGACTCCAGATACCATTTCTTTGCTGATTTATAATAATGGAGAGTGCGATCTAAGCAATGTACAATTGACACTGGATTTTGATTCAGGATTAACATATGGAGAATGTGTAATGGAACATTATGGAGGACCAGTTCCGATAACAGAATTAGATGTTAGTAATCCTAGCCAACCAGTCTTCTTAATAACCCAGATCGATTCAGCAGAAGCTTACATAGTTGATATCTGTGTAAAAGCAGATTGTGATGTGGATATAAAATCTGAAGCGCCCTTAAACTTCGATGCAAATCTTGTTTATAGTTATCCAGATGATAGTGGAGTGGATGAAATATGCGACGTTGATCTGACGGAGATAGGGGAGTTTAATGGAGGGGTGAGAATACCAGTATTGAATACCTTATCAATAGTACCTCAAGAAATATCTATCTCAAATACTTCATCCGAATTTTGTCAAACTATTACAGTTTCGCAGGATGGTATACAAGCTAGTCTAAGTCAGTATACTCTAGATATTTGTGGATTAGATTTGACGAATTATACGCTAGGATCAATTAGTGCAAATGGAACACCAATAGACCCAGCAGATATTACAGTTGATCCAATGACTGGCATAGCCACAATGAATATCAATGGGACTATGTTCAATGGCAACACAGGAGCAGGAGCTAATGGAGATGATATATTTGATGTAGATGAGCGAATGACCCTTAGTGTGTGTTATTCGGCATCAGGTTGTACAGATGAAGCTATGGTGCCCGAGTATAAGATATATTATGGATGTGCCGACAAGATCTGTTTTGGTGTAACAAGTATATTAGGAGCAGTAAAATTTGAACCAAGTTTCGGCGCAAGTCCAGTCGCTAACACTACTGATATCCAGTACGGAAGTATATGTGGTGACGATCTAAGTTATACAATAGAATTATTTAGTGCTAACTCTGATCCATTAGATGGTTTATGGCAAGACATCATACTCAAGTATGGTGCGTGTTTGGGTAATGGTATGGTAATTTCTGATATTGTAATTGGTGGTACAAGTCTTGATGCAAGTTTATGGACTGCAAGTGGATCAACTTTAGAATTAGACTTTACTTCTAATACCAATGCCGCGTATGGACTATCTGATGAGGATGGTGATGGATTTATGGATGATCTGCCTGGTGGACAATCTCTAGTAATAACTACGTCTGTCATGATCGGGTGTTCTGAAAGTATGGCATCATGTACTGGTGACTTAGCATGTAGCTTATCTAGAATAGAAGTAAATGGAAAACGAAATTGTGGACAAGACTTTCAACAGTTTGCTAATCTTAGTGAACCTATAGATTTCTTCTATGGAAACGCTGGATCTTCAACTAACGCAGTTGCTACTCCTGGTTACGGAATTCCTATTACAGAAGTTGTTTTCACGGTTTGCGATACATGGGGTGCTACAGATAATGGATATGAATTTAGCTATGATTTTGATTCTGAGAACATAGGGCATTGTGAAATGTCAGGTGGAATAAAGTTAGTTGCAACTATAACAGCTGGTGGAGAGAGGATAAATCATATAAGATTTGAAAATGGATCTGCTACATACGATGGAGTTGCTGTGCCAGGTGCCATAGGTTATCCTAATACAATAGATCTTGGGGGTGGTATATTAGATACTGTATCATATACAGTGGAAGTTCCTGCTGGAGATGCTAACTTAACCACACACGATTATTTTTTCAACTTAGAATTTGAAGGGAAATGTTTTCCAAATGACTATATGTTCATTTCATATAAAGTTGTTGAAGAATGCTTATCCTGTACAGAAGTCACTCCATGCGAAATTGTTAGGGCATGTGACTCTGCATCATCTTATGTAGATTGGAATGGATGTGGCTGTGTGTGTGACATACGGGCTTTTGTAGATACTATCCAGAGGTGTAATTTTGGGTATGCTGATAAAGCAATGACACAGAAATTAACTGCAGATGATGTGCCAGTTGAGGATTTAACAAGGTTTTTACCTGGAGATACTATGTATACTCGTTTAGGTTTTGAAGTGCTTAATTCTACAGTTTATTATGAAGGGGATTACACTTGGTTATTTGATGTTAGGTACTACTCGTGGGAAGCACCATTAATGCCAGATCCATACAATGTTTCTTTCGAAGGATGGTTTCATGAAGATGTAAGTGCTGGAACAGGTCCAATTGAAATTGGTATTCCTGATTGTATGCAAGCTTACGATGATGCTAATAGAGATAATACATCGTTCCCTTCGATTAGATTAGAGAATATGGGAGTGGAAGGAACTTTAGCTGACGGAGGTGATTGTATTGATGATGACATCAATCCGGATTACCCTGCTGAATCTGTTGCAAGTTATAGAACGGTTGACCAATCAGCATATGATGTTGTCAATGATTTATCAAGGATGTGGGTGTTTTTTGGTCGAGACGAGGGTTGTGATGAAGTTACTCCTGATGAAGTGAATAATACTTGTCACGCTGACTTGTTAGCTCAGCTAGATTTAGAAGATGGAGACTTCTTCTACATTGACCTTAAGATTCCATTAGTAAGAAATCCTAATGTTTCCTTAGCGGAGATAAATGGAGTTACTCCTAGTACAAATAGTTATCTATATCCATTTGCTTATACGAGGATGGCTTCTCCAGGTACATGTAGTTCTTCAGTTAATAGTTCAGCTTGTAGAAGTACAGGTGTTTATGAAGGTCACTTACCAGGTCCTGTAAGCATTGCACAAGATGTATGTGTAACTGATTGTGATACGGAGGTAGAGTATACTTTTACACTTCAAAACCAATTACCAGAAGTTGATGCAGGTATAGTACCTTGGTATGAAAATGAATTTAGACCATTTATGGCAACTGAATACCTAGAATTAAGTTTTCCAAGTAATATGGTTTACTTAGATGATGGAGTTATAGTAATGCCTGATGGAAGTGAGGTTTCTTTTAGCCCATACGTTGATCAAGCAGAAGGAAACATAAATTGCTTAACAGGCCCAGGAGGTGAGCAATGTTGTATAGCCGCGGACCCTTCACAACTTGCCATGATGAAAATAGTTGATAATGACTATACATTAGGACAATCTCATACCTATTATCGTGGGCCCATTGGAGCTAATAATACAAATGATATTTGTGATGTGAATCAACTGATTCATGTGCGAAATGATCCATTTCCTCACCTACCTGTTGGGGGAGGTGTAAATTGTCCTTATGGGATAAAATATAGTTTATCTGCACTCTGTCCAGAGGATATAGAATCTGGAGATTTTCAATTAAGTTATCAATTTGCAGATCCTTATGTACCATCACTTCCTGGAAGTAATGGACCTTATAATTCTACTTATTTAAGTAGTGGAGTTATTTATCCATCATCTAATGGATTTAGATATCCTGATAATCCTTATGGGACAGGTTGTTCAACGAATCCAGAGCCATGGGGATGCTCAAGACATTACGAAAATATTGTAAGTAATCCAGACGACAGCCCAGGTAGCATAAACCCAATGCGTCAGACAGGCATGATAGTCACTGGCCCAGACAACTTCAAAGATAGCAGTCAGAACTTCCCGCCATTAGTAGCTTCTATGCAAAACACCTTAATAGCAGATGAGGCGATGGTAAATGAGATGAACACCTACATGGTATGTTCAGTTGAAAATGGAGTTGACATGGGTACGCACGAAAACGTAGTGACAACGATACAAATACCAACTACAATAGATTTAGTAGATATATGT
>CALFUQ010000047.1 GCA_937929885.1 uncultured Saprospiraceae bacterium | reverse complement strand
GTGTTATTGATTATGAAGTTGATATTCTTTCTTTTCTTGCTGTAAATGTAGAGTGCTAGAGGACGTTCTTTTTGATTGATAACTTTTACAACATCTTCGATATTCTTGAAAGTGTAGATAGGTAATATTGGTCCGAATATTTCTTGGTTGGCGATATCTGCATCATCATCCATCTTCTCTACAATCGTAGGTGCGATGTAATCTTCTTCTGATACTAGTTTGCCACCTTGCGTCACGGACATACCATGCTCTATGCCATTGTCTAGATAACTCTTAACTCGCTGGAAATGTCTATTGTTGACCATTCTGCAATAAGAGTCTGACTTGATGATATCATCACCGTACATATTGTTAATGCATTTATTCGCCTCCTTTACAAATTCATCTTTTTTACTCTCGTGTACAAATAGATAATCTGGCGCGATACAGATCTGACCATTGTTGAGATACTTACCCCAAGTTATTCGCTTGGCTGCTTGTTTCATATTAGCAGACTCATCTATGATTGTTGGTGACTTACCACCTAACTCTAATGTTACTGAAGTAAGGTTTTTAGCTGCTGCTTCCATTACAACTTTACCTATGCTTGGTGCACCAGTAAAAAAGATATGGTGAAAAGGAAGTTTTAATAATGCTTTACTCTCATCGATACCTCCTTCGATCACTGCAACTTCATTCTCAGCAAACAGTTTTGACAACATCTCTTTCATAAGAGCAGATGCATGTGGTGTATGCTCAGAGGGTTTGATCATAACACAGTTACCTGCTGCGACAGCACTTACTAAAGGTCCTATAGTTAGATTAAATGGAAAATTCCAAGGAGATATGATCAAGCAAACCCCTTTCGGTTCGTAGTGTATCCATGAACTTGATCCTAATAGCGCAAGCGGCGTACCTACATGCTCTTTTTGGGTCCATCTGTGTATGTGTTTTCTTGTATGTTTTATTTCTCCTGTTACTGGATACACCTCAGTAAGATCTACCTCTGATGGATGTTTTTTGTAATCTTTATGCAAGGCAACCTTTAGTTTAGGGCGATACTCGTCTACTAACTTGTGTAGCTGCTTTAGCTTTTTACTTCTTTGAGAGGAAGTTGTATTTGCAACATTCTGATGGTTTTGCATTTGGCTATCAAATAAAGATTGGATATCAATATTTGATTGAGTAGTAGTTGTTTTCGTTTTCATGTGTCAAGTGTTATTTCTAATAAAATATTTTCTTTCGTTTGATCTAAAACGTGATAGTATTCTGATTTAAGATAAGGTTTTAGGAGGGACATTACCATGTCCAATAATTTCGAATGCGAATTCTCTTTTCCTCTGAGGATCATTTGAGAAGGGTAGAAAACTACTGCCATCCAAATGGTTTCAGCAAGCGTCGGTAATTCTGATTCAAATTCCTTTTTAATTAATCCTGCACTATTATTAAAATTTAGATTGTCTTCGATTCTTTTGATCTGACCTTTGATGTGAGCATAATGTCTCTTCGCAATTGATGGATAGTTACGACCAATATCTAATAGATCAACATAGAAGAACAAAAACCTATTTTGAAATTTAATAAACTCGTTTAACTCAATTAGCATCTCACTTATTCCTCTTCCAACGCCTAAGGCCGATTGTAGAGAGATGAGTTCTTCAACAAAAGTTGCATAGACTGCATCCATAAGATCAGCTTTCTTTGGGAAGTGGTAAGTAAGGTTACCACTGCTCAGATCCAGTGCTTTTGCTATCTGGTGTAAGCTGACATTGCTGTATCCATGCTGATTGAATAAAGCGATACTTTGATCTATAATCTTACTTTTTGTATTTGCCACTAAAATAAATATAGGAATAATTTAGAAGTTTAGTACGATTGTACTAATTTAGATGAAAGCACAAAGATAATATTATGGACAATTCACTATTTGGAGTACAAAACTTAGATGTAATTATCGTATTAGGAGTTTTGATTGGTTTCGGCTTGATGGAAGTCATTGCTGGATACTTGTCTAGAACGAAAAGAAAGAGTGAAGATTGGATACAAGAAGCAGGAGGGTTTTTTGCCTTATCAGTATTGATCAAACCGTTGATGGTAGGTGCGGTATTTCTTGTCGGTAATTTATTATTCCCAAGTAGTCTTTACGGATTAGCAGGTTGGGGTTTGCTGTTAGCTACATGCTTTTACTTATTCTTAGATGACTTGATGCAGTATTGGTATCATAGGTCTGCTCACGAGTATCAGTTTCTTTGGAAGTTGCATAGAGCTCATCATCAAGCAGAAGAGATGGGTTTCTTTGTTTCCTATCGAAATGCAGGGTTGTACTATTTGCTAATGCCTAATTTATGGTGGGTAGGCATTTGTACTTTCATGGGATTAGGAAAAGGAGTTGCGCTAGGTTTGATTTTAAAGCAGATCGTTATTGTTACTTCACATAGTACTATCTCATACGATAAGCCGATGTATAAGTCAAAATGGCTTTCACCGATTATCAGTGTACTAGAAAGAATCATAATTACACCAGCCTTCCACCATTCACATCATGGTAAATCTATGATAGATTCTGTGAGTGATCCTAATGGAAATTTTGGAAACATGTTTTCTATATGGGATCAGTTGTTTGGTACTGCTAAGTTTGTTAAAGAATTTCCAACAGATTACGGTCTACAAAATGATCCAGAAGAGCATTGGACAACATCATACTTTTATCCACTAGTAGCTACGGATAATAAGGAAAGCGAGATGTCCCGAGGCTATGTGAAAAGAAGCACTATCACAAATGAACCCATAGAAGTTAAGCTAGAGAAAGGACAAAAATATCTCTACTGTCAGTGCGGTAAAAGCAAGAATGCTCCATTCTGCGATAGCTCACATCAAGGAAGTAAGATCAAGCCATTATTGTTTGTTGCAAAGCGCACTGGGACGGTAAGACTGTGTAATTGTAAGAAGACAGGGACTTCTCCGTTTTGTGATGATTCGCATTTAAAACTCGTGGATTCTGGATTACCTAAGGTTGAAAAACTGGAACAGGTGGTGTAAGAATAGATTGAGATTAAAGTCAATAGTCAATAGTCAATAGTCAATAGTCAATAGTCAATAGTCAATAGTCAATGGTACTTAGATTACGTTTCCGTATGCTATTGACAATGGACTATAGACGATCGAACATCAATTTTAACTACCCTTTATGTGCTTTCTTAAGCAACTCAGGATGCTTTGCTTGAAAACGCTTTAGCCTAGGAATCGATACAGCTCTCACATAACCTTGATTAGGGTTGCGCTTTTCAAAATCTTGATGATAAGCCTCAGCTTCAAAGAAAGTAGTGTAAGGAATTATGTCAACCGCAAGAGGATTGTCGTATACTTTATCTGCTTCTAATTTCGCAGCGTAGTCTTTAGCAATCTTTTCTTCTTCAGTGTTTTGATAGTATATCGCTGATCGATATTGGTATCCTCTATCTGGTCCTTGTCTGTTGACTGAGGTAGGATCACCTGATGCATATAGGACTTTGACAAGAGTTGCGTAGTCGACTACACTAGCATCATAAAATATTTCTATAGCTTCTACATGACCAGTTCTTCCAGAGCCCACTAGCTCATATTTTGCAGTTTCTTCTTTTCCTTCTGCATATCCTGATACTACTTCAGCGACACCTTCTACAGATTCGAAGATAGCTTCTACACACCAAAAGCAGCCCATTGCAAAATAAGCTTTGTCAAGACCTGCGAGATCTTTTTTAGGTGTAACTACTACTTCGTTAAGGGTTTCCTTTTTTACAGAAGAGCAAGCAAAGGAAAGTGAAAAGGTTATAATGGCTATTAGCGTTTTCATAATTTGTAGTTTATTTCTTATAAACTTATTGTTACCCACAAAAGTTGTAACAAATTTGTCATAAGCAAAACCCTTGAACTTATTTTTCTACTCGCTTTGCTATAAAAGTTCCATTTGGCTGAATCATCACTAGTTCCTGAGCTTTGTTCTTACCATTAAATTTAAATTTCGCACTGTACCCTGGCATTGCATCGAAAGTAAATACATCTTTAGACGATGATTTCATTTTAAATGTGGGTTGACCAACAGGGGATAAGTAGAGACTTTCATTTTTAACCTCTATGTTGACATCCAAACCTTCAAGATTGTATTTACCGATCACCTTGCTGATATAAGCAGGATCATTGTGCTGTGCAGGTACCACTCTAGTGAAGACTATAGGGTCAAGCGAAGGTTCTAAAGCTATGCTTATAGAATTTATGTTACCTATTAAATCTTGATGAAATTGAACTTTCATTTTTTCTTCTCCGAGTGCCTCGGCACTACCTTCGAAAACATCATAGTGGTAGTGATCTAGTGTTAACTTAAAGCTATTGTAATTAGCATATAGTTTATTGTTCGTAAAATCTATACTCGCATCTCCGTACCCTTGATTAGTGAATTTCCCAGCATAGTCTTTTAAACTATGACTTGGCTTAGTGCCAGCTACTTTTCCTTCATCTTTTTTATTAAGATCCTTTTTTTCTTCTTTTTCCTCTTCTTCTTTTTTATCAGGCCATACTCGCTTTTCCCACTTGATGGTTTCATTACCCAAAAACATATCTGTAGCATAGTTTGCTAAGATGCCAGGAAGTGGAGAACCATTAACATTGCACATAAATACCATTCCTATGTTTTCATCAGGGAGTAACCATACAAAACCTGAGAAGCCATCTATATTGCCTCCATGTTGTATAACCTTCGTGCCCGAATATTTAAATATAAACCAACCACCTCCGTAGGTGTAAGCGCTATACTCAGGTTGTGCCCTTCCACCTAGCGGTCCGTTAACCACCATATGGCCATTGTGCAAATAATTGTATTGCATATCAGATATAATCTCTTTGCCTTGCCACTTGCCCCGATTAAGATTTAGCTCTGCCCACTTCAACATATCGGTCACATTGCTATTGATTGATCCTGCAGGACCTATTTCATCTATATTTCTAAAATCCATTTTTACGATCTTATCATCTAAGACCTGATAGGGGAGTGCATGGTTTTCTACTTCTTTACTTTCTTCGACAGAGAAGTTAGTATCCTTCATACCCAGAGGAGCCATAATTTTTTCTTGAGTATATTCTTCCCAAGTTTTATCGCTCATCTTTTCTATCAAGATCCCAGCAGTCATATACATTAGGTTTTGATATTGGAAGTTGGTTCTAAAACTTTTAGTTGGCTCCAGATACTTTAGTCTAGAGTAGATTTCCATTCTTTTGAGGGGAGATCCGTACCACATGAAATCATGTCGTGGGAGACCAGACCTGTGGGTCAGTATATCGATAGCTGTAGATTGCTCAGATGCGAATTCATCATACAGTTCGAAGTCTGGAAGATAGGTTTTTATAGGCTCCTCCCATTCGATTAAGTTTTGATCATTGAGGGTAGCCACTCCAGCAGCAGTGAAAGCCTTAGAGCAAGAGCCAATGGCAAAAATTGTATTAGCATCAGCTTCAATTTTATTTTCATAATCTCTATATCCAAAACCTTCGCTTAGGATAACCTCTCCATTTTTAATAATCCCAAATCCCATTCCTGGAATCTTATGTGCTATCATCAGAGAATCAGATAATACTTTGAGTCGCTCTACGATTTCTTTGTCCTTAGCTAATTCTGCACCATCTAGACTTTCGAAAACTAGAGGTAAGTTTTGACCTCCCTGCGTAAAGGTACCATCCAATGATGAAAAATCATCTGAAAACACCCCTTTGTAGCTCGCATTGCCAGGTACCTCAGGCAGTTCAAAACTCAATGTTTTTGCTTCTATGCTTAGCTCTGACAATGCCATGCCTTTGATGTTCTGCTTAGGTATATCAAGTGTTCCAGACCATTGGGCTTCACTTTCTTCAAGGTGAATGGTCATTTTAAGTTCTATACCAGGCACTTTTAAAGTGCCATTATAGATGTTCGCTATTTGATTACTTGATTGTGCTGGCGCACTAGTAAGCAATAGGAGAAAAGAAAGAATAGTGAAGAGTGTTTTCATCTTGATTGTTGTTTACACCAAAATATCTATACTCTAGCGCTTGGGCTATATTTATTCTCTTAAATAAATAAATTAATCGATAAACAACCTTTGATTTAGGCAGGAACTGGATTCGCTATCTCAAAAGGAATGGATTGATATAGCGACAAATATTTTTAAGTTACCTCAAGTTGTTATTTTGACTTATTGTAGATGTTCACTAATTCTATCTTGCTGTTTATCTCGAGGATTTTGTAGATTTTCTTGATGTGAGATCTGACGGTGTCTAGTGAGATTCCAAACCGTTTTCCTAGCATCTTATAGCTTAGGCCTTCTGATATACCTTTTACTATTTGCATTTGCCTTTCGGTAAGTTGATCATTGATTGATTTTACCTTCTTTGCTCCGAGATGTTCTACCAGCTTTCTAGCAATAGACGGGGACATATAAGCACCTCCTCTGTAGACAGTGAATATAGATTCCATGATAACCTTGAGCGATGTTTTTTTAGAGATGTAAGATCTAGCTCCATTGCATAAGGCAGAGAATATTTTATCAGTTTCATCATAGGTGGTTAGCATGATGATATCTACATCAGGGAGTTTGCTTTTGATTATCGGGAGCCCTTGTATTCCATTCATACCAGGAAGACCTATGTCCTGTAAGATGACATCTACCCCTTCGAAAAAAGGGGCTGAGATAATTTCTATAGATTCTTCTACACTACCAGCAACGAAGGCGAGAGACATGCCAGGCACCATACCAATGCTAGATACGAGGCTCTCACTGATTGTCGCATTATCTTCTACTATGCCTACTCTGATGTGTTCCATGATGTGGATATTGTTCTATCCAAATATATTCATTACAAGTGATTTAGTAAACCACATCTTCATGTGGTGCTATAATGGGACAGATAGCCTACTTAGATAGCCATTACCATCATACTTGAAAGAATAACTTCCTTTTATGGATTTAGCGCGTTTTTCTAAATTGCTTAATCCCTGTCCCGATTTCTTTATTTTCTTTTGAGTACCATAGTCCTTAATCGAGACGGATACGCCTTTTTTATTGAGCTGTAGATTAAAATCTACCTTCATGGTATCAGAATGCTTGGCAATATTATTAATCGATTCCTTGATTATTAAGTACACATTTTGCCTGATATCAGGAGATAGTTTTTGATCACTCTTTTTAATATTGGTATTGATATTATAAGTGATATTTCTTGGTATGAGTGTGTCTTCTATGAAGTCTAGGACTCTAGCAATTAAATCTTTAGAGGTATCTTTTCTTGCGTCTATTGCCCATACAGTATCTCTCATTATACTGATGGCTTCTCTACTTTTAGTTGCAATCTTATTCGCGGTAGGTTTTATGCTATCATCTACATATTGTTCCAGCAATTCTGTTTGCATAGCTATCCCAGTAAGCATGGACCCTACATCATCATGTAAGTCTTGAGAGATATCCGATCTCAGCTGTTCGTATTTCTTAATTTGGTAGTACCTAGTTATCGATATCAAGGATATAAGCCCTGCGGCGAGGAGTATTAGTGCTATTCTGACTATCAATAGATTATACCAGGCATCACTTACACTTATTGGAATTTTTAGGAGATTAGAATTTAAGTTTTGTTGTTGGAAACCGCCTTTGATATTTAGTAGATAATCGCCTGGCGATAAATTGGTAAATATGATCTCATTATCCTTACTTGGTTTTGACCACTCATTATCAAATCCATCTAGATAATAACTAAAGAATGCTTTTTGTGCTTTTTTAAATTGGGGTAGAGCTACTTTAAAACTTAGCATCTTATCATTATGATTTAACTCAACTCCTTCTGAATCTTGAAGGCTAAACACAGCTAGGTCGTTAGATTTACCATCTAAGTAGTGGCTGGAGATGAGATTGATATTTCTTTTTTGCTGTGGATTAATCAAATCTATTTTCTTAGGGTCTAGCATGTACACCCCATTCACTGAGCCAAACATCAGGAGCCCTTCAGGACTTTTGAAAATTGACTCTCTATTAAATTCTTCATTTCCTATGGCCCCATATTCTGTTAACGTCAAGAAGGTAGCATTGGCAATATCAAATCCTAGAACTCCTTTATCTGTACCTAGCCATAGATTGTTATCATCTTCATGTAGAATAGAAAAATAATTACGATCAAATGTAGACCCATCAGATCTTATGTTTTTTAAAGTATAGTCTTCTATTTCATTAGTAGTCAGATCTAGTTTTAATAAGGCATTAGAATTTCCGATGAAGACTTTATCCTTTAACTCATAGATGCAGTAATGTCTATTGTCATTTTCCCAATATTGTCGTGGCGTGATGGAGTGAAAAGTTCTAGAAGCAATATCAAATCGATAGCTTCCTACATTGGCAGTTGTAAACCAGATACTTCGTTTATCCACACTCAATGCCATATCAGTAACTTGCCCTGCTTGCTGGAGATCAGGTGGTAGATCTATTTCTGAAGTTACCCCTTCAGATATTGCATGGTGATACCAGTTTATATAATTTCCATTTGCATAGCATGTCGCCATCCAGAAATCTCCATTGCCATCACTGATATTTGTTACGTGCCCATTTTCTTTTTGAGGTATCAGTATTTTGTATTGCTTGCTTTTAAAGTGATATAGGATATCATTTACTAATAAGTGATCACCTTCTACATTTAGTGAGTAGACACCTTCTTGTAGAATTGTGTCCAGTTGACTTAGTTTTGATAATTCCTTCTTTGGGGATCTTTTAATGATGCCTGAGTAAGATGCCATCCATAGATTACCTTGATTATCCATATCCATACCTCGCATGCTGCAGAAGGTATTGCATAGTCCTGGATCACTTTTGAGGATAAGTTGTATGGCATCTTCTTTAGGTTCTAGTTTCACTAACCCATAACCTGAGCTAAGCCAGATCGTACCAGGATCATATTTAGTTACAGAGGTGTAGTGGCTGATGAGCGGTGCAGGCTCTATAATTTTAAACTGCTCTGAGATGGACTTAAATATATCTTGATGGCTATTTAATTGATGATCATAAAGGATGAGTTTGTTAACGCCAAAAAACCAGGTCTCATGCTCAGTCCATCTGATTTTATGAATATTAGTCATGTCAAGAGAAGGAGGAAAAACTATAGGTTCAAATGACCGACCCGTTTTACTATATTCATAAACTAGACATGATTTCGATTTGCAATTTTGATAAACAAATACTTGACCGTTAGCACTTTTGGTTAACATGGGAATTGTGTTATCACCCGTAAAAAGCTGATCGAAATTAGAGATAAGATTAGCTTTAATATCATATACCTGGGCCCCATGCTTTTGCGCTAAAAAGAGATAGCCATCAGCATAAGTCATACTGGGAATGCCGTCTATTGGTAGAGACTTAAAGAATTTTAAATCTGAACCATCCTGCGAATGAAAAACAAAGTACGCTGACCCTTCTTTGTTTTCGAATAACACATAGAAGCCACCGCTGTCATTAGCAACTAAGGTGTGATTTATAAATAAAGATCCTGTATTCTCACCTGAGTATGTATTTGCCAGATTGGGGTATTCAGTTATATCTACCTTTAGGCGATTAATTACTGTTTTCTTGGTGGGATCAAAAACGAGTATTTCATTAGCAGAGTTGACCATGAAAAAATTCCCATCAGAGGATGCTTCGAATACCTGTATATCAGTAATATCGATTTTGTGTATCGGATCAGTCGCTGAATATGGAGTTATACCAGATCCATCGTAGAGCAGTAACTGGTCGGGAGTCGCAATCCAAATCATCCCACTTCTGTCTATAAGAATATTTTCTCGGCAGTTTATATAGTCATCTGCATGAGTGATAAATTCTGGGACATAGTCTGTGAAAGAAAGTGCTTGTCCAAAACCTAAGGTATACGTAATACAAAAGAGTAGGAAGCTTGTTAGTCTCAAGGGTGTGGTTGTGCTTTAAAGTTATTTCTAAAATAAAGTAATAATAGAACAAAATTCATTTCGATACAGAATCATAATTCAATATTATCTATAGATTAGTTTAAAGCTATTCCGAAAATTATTATTTATTCGACTATGTTTAAATTCACAGTCAATAAGGTTTTGTATCCATCTTGATCGTAGTCAAAAGTGTATTTCGCATTGATACGCTCTGCACGTTCTTTCATATTCATGATGCCTTGTCCAGATGTTTTGATATTCGATTTACTCCCTTTATCTTTAATTGTTAACTCGATGATTTTTCTATTGATTATCAGTTTTATACTGACAGTATCAGAATCAGAGTGCTTGACAATGTTATTGATAGACTCTTTAGCAATTAGATAGATAGCCTGTTTTACATTAGGCTTAAGTTTAAACTCTCGAGTAGGTATATCAAAATGGCTATCAAGTAAAATCTCCTTTGCTATAAGCGTATCTTCCGCATAATCCAGAATACGATCTTTGAGGTCTACTGTTTTATCTTTTCTTGAATCTATCGCCCAGACAGTATCTCTCATCCGTCCTATAGCTTCCCTGCTTCGAGAAGCTATCTTATTTGCCACAGCTTTAGAATTGTCATCTACACTGAATTCTAATATCTCAGACTGCATCGCTATACCAGTTAAGATAGTACCTACATCATCATGGAGGTCTTTTGATATATTTGATCTCAGTTGTTCATACTTAAGGACTTGTTGATATCTATTTCTGAAGAATAGGTAAAAGACAAGACCTAGCAATAATATAAAAAGTAATATAGCCCACCAGGTATTGTACCAAGCAGCATCTACAGATATAGGCACACTCAATATTCGTTTACTCCATGCACCACTCCCGATGGTACCTTTTACTTGGAAGGTGTAGTCTCCTGACGGTAGGTTAGTGTAGGAAGTGATATTGGTATTATTTGGCGACGACCACTCTTTTTCATAACCTTCTAATCGGTGTTGGTATCTGTTTCTAGCAGGATGATTATAATTGACGAGACCATATACTAACTGAAGGTTTCTATCATTGTGTTTTAGCTTTATTTGATCTACTTGATCCATGGTTATCACATTCATGAATGAAGCATCTTTACCTTTTGTGTAAGAATAAGAACTTAACCTTAGTGGTATGTTTTCTTCGGTGTCCACCTTGTCTATGTGTTGTTTATTTAGGCTATCTGGATCGAAGATATATAAGCCATTATTTGTTCCAGCGATTAGTTGGCCATCTGATAATTTCTTCAGTACCCTGACTTCATCTTTACAATCAATACCTTCTTCCTTGGATACTTGGATAGACGTCTGATTATTAAAGTTATGATACCCTATACCTTGACGATTGCCTATCCATATGGCACTATCTCCAGCAGGAAGTATACGCATATTAGATCCATGAAAATCCTCGTCAATAAGATAGTGGTGAATTAATTTAGAGGTCTCAACATTAATTAAGCCTACTTCATACTTGTTTTTATACCACAGTAGATTATCAGAAACAAATTGTAACTGATCTATGTCTTTGTTAATAACATGATCTTTGCCGTGATGACTATACCGACTATCAATGACTTGGATCGAATCTTCATTAGGGCTCATACGGATGATACCGTGATCACTGCCTAGCCAAAGGGCTCCTTTACTATCTTCTGTAATGTCTTTCACATGTACTTTCGCAAAGTCTATTTTTTGATCTGCCAGGTTAAAATTTCCCTCAAATTCTAAAGTCTTCTTATCAAGTTTGCCAAACATATTGTTATGCTGATCAATCAAACCCGCAAGCCATACTGAGCCATTTTTTTGTCGATACGTTTTCTCTATTTTATTTATTGGGCTGCTATGTGTGGTGGTCTTGAAGTTCTTGTCAAAAGTGAAGTAGGAATCCCAATAAGAATACAACCCAAGATGATCATCAACGTACAGATGAACTTTTTCATAAGGTGCAAAAAATGGTAGTATCTCTAGTTGATCAGTCTCAGCATCTATTTTAAAGCTTAAAGTGCCATCCTGATAAAAGATGTTTCCTTCACTGTCTTCTGCAATACTGTGCACAGACGTATTCTTGATGGCAAAGTCTTCGTAGCGATTGAGGATTTTTTGGAGCGTAGCATTGTCTTTATCTTGATAGATAGGATGATCCGATTGGTAAGTATCTACGGTATAAGACTTAAAGTAATTTACTTTATCTCGTATTTTAAAAATTCCCCCCTTATTTGATCCCCATATGTTTCCAGTCCTATCTTCATAGATTTCTTCTATATCATGACCACCATTACCGAGTACGTCTACAAGATCTTTTCTAAAAGAGACAACCTCTTTATTGCTATCAAAAAGTAAGAGATAAGATGCAGCATTGGCTAGCCAGATTCTTCCTTGACTATCCTCATAGATTGATCTTAAGTTTAGTAGTCCACGTCCATTATCTCGATTACAAAAATTCTGCATCTCAAAATTACCTGTGAGAGGGTGTTTGACAAAGGCCCGTTTGTCCTCATCATATATCTCGAATTGTGCCTCCCATATCCTCCACAGCTGATTCTTGTTATCAAGTCTAAATAGACTACAATTATATTTATCGTCAAAGTCAGCTTGGTCGACGAGCGGTAGTTTTTTTTCTTGACCGTCCTTATCGATGATTAGTAATCCACCTAGTCTATCATGGATATATAGATCACCGTCCTTATCAGTTATCTCGAAGTTCCAGAAGATACCAGTATCCTCTTCGAATGAAGGTAGATCCATGACATAGTCATAATCTACTCCATTAGTGGATAAATATACAGGTCTGGTATTGTTGTTTTCATCGCTGGTAAATACCCAGATATCATTCACATCATCTTGATATAGGTGGTCTATTTGATTGCCTGAAGGAGGAGACCATATAGGCTCGATGGTTTCATCTGCAGGTTGGAAAAAAGATAAATGATTATCATGAAAGCATAATATTTGATCTCTGATAAATATTATATCTCCCTCGATTTCATAATCATACTTTTGTTTTCCGATTGCTTTACCGAAACCATAAGCTATGACTTGATGTCCGTTATAACTATAGTAGTCATGTGCATCGTGAAACCATATATTCCCTTGATTATCCTCTTTGAGCTGGGTTATATCACCAGACCAAGGGAACTCAATATCAAAATTATCTACTTGAGCATAGCTTACTTGGCACAGTAATGCTATAGATAAAATTAAAATGGAAGCTATTCTCGGGTTGAACATTTGATTACAAGATATGATTTCCAGAATTTAAAAGATAAGCGGAGTCTACCTCATTGTAATATGATAATCCCTCACCACATGAAGATGTGATTGACAGGTCGGTTTTCAATAACCATCTTTACATTATTACTAACAACACACCTCTTAAATCTCTGCCCATTTAAAGGAGAGAGAAACAAAGAGGGCTGACAACGCCACATTATGACAACTACCACCAGGCTACTAAGTAGTCACTTAAAAACGCAGATTACCCCTCGCGAACGCGAAGTCCTTCACATGATCGCTCATGAGTACTCTGCTAAGGAGATCGCTCAGCAACTCTTCATAAGCTGCGAGACCGTACACAGCCATCGCAAAAACCTAAAACGTAAGCTCAATGCAAGTAACATAGCAGGGCTCGTGCGTATTGGATT
>CALFUQ010000046.1 GCA_937929885.1 uncultured Saprospiraceae bacterium | reverse complement strand
TTGTCTAAGTACCATTCTATTATGATGAAAAAACTATTCTATTTTCTTATAGCTATAATCCTACTATTAGGCGCATTATATTTCTTCGCTTTAAGATATTTTAATAATGGTGGTACTACTCCTACTAATACAGTATGGGAGTCATACATTGGGAGAGATACTACCGTAGGCATACTTCCAGACGAGTACGCTAATTACTTCACTTACACATTGGCGCGGACTAGTGATGACATTGGATTTAGAATCAAAGGGGAGTTTCCAGACACACGATATTTTAGTTTTAATGTTTATAGCCTTGGAGATAATGCCACTCAAGGGTCATTGGTTGACTATCAAATTCAAACTGATTCTGGTTTACCTAATCCGTTTGTAGCTGATAAGGATAGCATTGAGGTAGGTAAAAACTTTACAGTTCATATTGTGCCCTCAAGACTTAACAATGGTGATTTGTTGAATACACTTCCGTTTAGAGATGATGTGAAATTACTTTTGATGGTCATAAGATTATATGATTATAATATTGATGATTTTGGTGGTGTGGAGTTTCCTGCTGTGGAAGCGTTTACAATTGATGACAGTAATGATAATGGAGAATTAAAACCGGCACCTCTTCCTAGACCGCTTAACCTGCGATGGATAGTAAGGAGACGCAGTCTACCAGAGATGGTAAATCGATTAAGTCTTTTATATGAAACTGAGAATACAGTGTCTTTAGATGGTCCAGATGCATCTCAAGAATATTTTTCTATTCCCTTTCATGCGATTGATACTAAAGGTTACATCGAAAACAATGATAATCGATATCTACTCTCGGCCATAACTAAAGCAGAAGATGAAGTGTATGTGTTTAGGTTTAGAGCTCCATCATATACTACAGGACCTAAAGATATAAATCAAACTGATGTTAGATATTGGTCCTTTAATTTGGGTAATTCAGAGACCTACAATTTTAATGCACTTAAAGATGAAGATGCTTTGCTGGATGAAGATGGGTATGTGAACATTGTATTGGCAAATAAAGATATCGAGCTTGAGCAAAGAGTGGAGGCTTTAGGGTATAATTTTTTAGAGTGGAATATGCCTTGGAAGAAGGGGCTAATATTATTTAGACATATGTTAGCAGCTGAGAGTTTCGAAGCACAGATAGATAGAGTGCCACCGATAAACGTGGAGATGGATGATTTTACTTCTACAGAAGCTCAGCACTATTTAGGTGATTATGCACCTAAAGGGATAAGAATGTCTAAAAGTGATTTTTATGAGTGCTTATACGCTTGAAGAGTAAAAATATGTCAAGGCCCTAAAGACAAGTAGCTATAGCTTGATTGATTGTATTTGCCTCGTAGCCTTTCCTATAGCAATACTCAAAAACCTTCTTACGTCTGATGGCTTCATGGCCAGAGACTGTGGCTAGTTTTTTTTCTACCAGTTGGAGTATAGTGGTTTCGTATTCTGATTCATCAATTTCTTTCATCCCTTTCTTGATGCAGTAGGCAGAGACATGTCTTCTCTTTAGTTCCTGCTTGATTTTATTGCGCCCCCATTTCTTCATTCTAAATTTTCCTCTTGCAAATGATTGAGCGAACCGCTGTTCGTTAAGGTAATCCTCCTTTATTAGATCAGATATGATTTCTTCTAGTTCGTCACCGTAGACCTTATAGGATAATATCTTGGTCCTTACTTCATAGTGGCAGCGATCTTGGTAGGCGCAGTATTTTTGCAACTTTTTAAGTACCTGCCGTTGCGTATCTTCTATGTAGTCTTCTTCTGCGATGATTAAACGTTTACACTTAGATAACTTTCTAACTTATCTATTATTTCATCTGCGGGGTTATGTTGTGCGGCGTGAAGTCCTGCTTGTTTAGCAGCTTTCACGTTATCTATGAGGTCGTCTATAAATATAGTTTCTTTAGGGTTGATATCTGCATCATTAATCACATAGGTATAGATTGACTTATTAGGTTTCCTGTCGTGAATTATATGGGAGTAATAGACTTTATCAAAGCATTTAATCTGCCAATCTTGTAGGTTATAATTAGTTTTGATATATCTATCTGCAAATCCAGCATGCATTTCGTTTATATTGCTGAGAAGAAATACTTTATAATTTTTTCTAAGCTCTGATAAAAAGTCTAATCGCTCTTGAGGAATAGATAATAACATGCTATTCCAGGCTTTCATAATATCTCTACCTTGTACGTTGTCTCCACATCGCTTTTGAATATTCCAGATGAAAGTTTCTGTGTTTATTTTACCAGTCTCATATTGTTTAAGAATCCTAGTCAAACCAGCCGTCCCATTGAAGGAAAACGGTTCTTCCGTTAGCAAAGAAAATGCTCGCTCAGTTATTTTATAGTCGATGTTAAATAAAACACCGCCGAAATCGAAGATTAGGTTCTTAATAATATTCACTAAGCAAATATAATACTATCGGTATCGGTAATTGGTATGCGTTTATTTAGTAGATAAATCACGCTATTCAATGTGGAAATATTATTAGCAAAATCATAAAGCTAATGGTAGTATCCTCTCAGATGTTTATGTTATATTATAGATTAAATAGCTGATAAATTTAATGAGCAAAATATTTGGTGATATAGAGTATCAGTTTGATCTGCTTAGCTGGATGCTTACCCAATTGAGTGATCAAGATTATAGAAAACGGGGAGAACATATAAGTTCGATAGGAGGGCATGTAAGACATCTAATAGAGTATATCCAGATTCTAATCAATTCTGATTTAACTCAGCCTATAGATTACGCTGCACGCAAGAGAAATATTATTATTGAAAGTGATAGAGCATATGCGATAGCAGTATTAGCCGAGTTGAAATCGAACATCATCAAAGTGGATCGACCCGTAACCATACTTGAAGATGAAGAAATCGTACACTCGAGCTACTTAAGAGAGATACTATATATGCATGAGCATATTGTTCACCATTGTGCAATTATGAGAGTTGAGTTAGATACACTAATCGACTTTGAGTTAGATGCTTGTTTTGGATTTGCTAAGGCTACTTTAAAACATCTAGAATCACATGTATCTGTTTAATCCATTTTTCTAAAAAGCAGAATAGTTAGCTAAATGGATTTACAACTTAAAGCGAGACTTTTTATTCATAAATTTTTTAATTGGGAATATTGGTCAGTCTGGATTATATATCTACCATGTTTTATAGTCTATCCATTCTATGCATTGAGATTAAGATCAATCTTGTTTTTCACCGTAGCTAATCCAGGCATAGAGAATAGTGGCGCATTCTTATCTTCCAAACATGAGATTTATAAAAAACTTCCCGAAGAATTAATTCCTAAAACATTATTAGTAAAAGAAGAGACTTCGATAGAAGAGTGTCTTGATTTTATACAGGAGTTTAATTTGACTTTCCCATTAATAGCTAAACCAGATTTTGGTTTACGCGGACTTGGTATCCAGTTGCTCGAAACAAAAGAAACTTTAAAGCAATTTTTAAACGAGAATAAGGAACCCTATTTAGTCCAAGAATTTATCGATTTCAAAAATGAGATTGGGGTATTTCTAGTAAGACAAGACGATTCAGAATTTCGAATTACTAGCATAGTCAGTAGAGAGTTTATGGCTTTGCAAGGCGATGGTGTAAGCAATGTAAGAGAACTCATGTTAGCTAATCCAAGATATGCTATGCAACTTGATTGGTTAAATCTCCAATCACAAATCGATGAGTCACAAATCTTATCAGATGGAGAAGTATTCGAAATAGTAAAAATTGGCAACCACTCTAAGGGGACAATATTCAGAGATGCAAACCATATCAATAATGAAAAGCTGCTCAGTATAATGCAGCGATCTGTATCTAGCTTTGAAGGGTTTAATTACGGTAGGTTAGATATTAAGTACAAAGATTATCAGGATCTATTAGCTGGTGATAATTTTAAAATCATAGAGTTAAATGGTGTCTTCAGTGAACCAGCACATATTTATGATCCAGAGTTTAG
>CALFUQ010000045.1 GCA_937929885.1 uncultured Saprospiraceae bacterium | reverse complement strand
TAATCCATGTAACAGTACATAGAAGTAACATTAGTGTTTTTAAAATTTTGGAAGTTATCCGTGTTTTCATTTTTAAAATATTTAAGTGATTTATAATTTATGCTGCTTGCATATTTAGTTCGAGTATTCCTAGTTCGTAAGCGCGACGTATTAGGCCTGCTGTGTTTCGTGCCTTTAGTTTTTCGTAAAGATTTTTTCGGTGAGATTTAACAGTCTCCATGCTGATAAAAAGGAGACTGGCGATTTCGATCATGGTGTGCTCATAAGCAATCATATTTAGCACTTCTGTTTCTCTTTTGGAAATTGTTTTCATTGTTCTAATTTTTAGTAGAGTTGTCTTTAAGTGGATGTACTAATTTCTGTTAGTTAGCAATTCATCTATCTTTCCTAGTTCTTCAGTAAGTTGTATTAGTTGAGCTTGAACTGTTTGTTCTTGCTGAATAATGTATCTGTCTGCTTGATCCAGGATTTCTAGTAATATTCCTATCATGATCTAAAGATGAGGATAGATCAGTTTGTATTTCCCACACAATTGTGTGGTTTTTGATTAAGTGGATTAGATTTTTATTGTGGCTTAAGGCGAGAATTTACTCCTTAAACTATGTAGAAATAAATAGAGGTATAGTAATTTACCTTACTGAAAATCCAGATCTTATAACGGTAGAGGAATTAGTACAGAAATCAGAATCACGGGTTAATTCAGCTAGACTAAATGCTGATATAGGTTTACGGATTAAAGTCTATAAATTTTATAATTATGCTACTTTCTTATAATCCTTTATGATTAGTTCCACTACTGTTCCATCTTGATTCCTTATACTCAGTTCGGCGTCAAGTTTTTTCCTAAAAGCTCTTATTAATGAATGGCCGAATGAATCTTGTTTCTTAGTCAATACGGCCTCAGTTAACCCTATACCATCATCAGATACAATAAGGACTAGTTGGCCTTGGCTTTCTTTTAGCGATACTGTGATAGTTCCTTTATTTCCTTCAGGGAATGCATATTTTAAAGAATTAGTAATTAGTTCATTTACTATAAGACCAATAGGGATGACTGTCTCAACATCAAGTTTAATTGATTGGATATCAGTCTTTACTGAAATAGCATCTTGGTCGAGGCTATAAGTATTAAACAGATTATTTGAAAGCTTCAGAAGGTAATCTTGCATCTCTATACCCGTAAGGTTATCTTTCTGATATAGATTTTGATGGATTAATGACATAGAGTGTACTCTAGTTTTGCCTTCTAGTATTGCTTCTTTTGCTTTAACATCTTTGATACTTCTGGATTGCATGCTTAATAGAGATGAGATTACCTGTAAGTTATTTTTAACTCTATGGTGTATTTCTTTTAATAGGATCTCTTTCTCTCCCAGCGACTTTGAGATTACATTATTTTGTTCGCTGATTAGTTTGTTTTTGCTCCTTACTCTAAAAAACATAAAGCTTAACAGTCCTAATATTGCCATACTCCCACCTATCATAACCCTCTGCTGAGTTATTCTTGCTTGATTCAGTTTGTCTTCAGACTCTAATCTGAAAATTTGTTTTTCCTTATCTGCAGTTTGATAAGCGGCCTCGATACGTTGCGCATTCTTAGCTATTTTTTCAGTAAGTAATTTGTCCTTAAGATTTTCATAATCTTTGTAATATTTCAGAGCATTTTCATGCTTACCCATCTTTTCAAAAATGTATGATATTTGGCGATAGCACTGACTTATATTAAATTCTATCTCATGCTCTTCTGACATAGTAAGTGCTTGCTTACTATAGTCTAATGCCTGAGGCCATTCTTTTTTAAGTACATGCACTTCTGCTAGTTGAATGAGAGACATAGAAATGCGTTCTGGGTTTTTAAGTTTAAGCCTCATCTCATATGCTTCGCGAATATATTTTTCACCAGTTTCTATTTCATTAAGACGAAGATTTGCAAATCCTATATTCCCAAGGCTGCGGCTTAGTCCAGTGAGGTTGTTTGATTGCCTTTGTATCTCACTTTGTTTTGTGAAAAGTTCTAAAGCAGTTTTCATGTCTCCATTAGTAGCCGCTATTAGACCTTTCTCATTATAAGTTTCAGCTATCCCTATGCTATCTTTTTGGTTTTTATATTTTGTCATTGCTTCATCTAGTAGCTGATGTGACATGTTAAAGTCTCGTTTAACCCTCATAAAGGTGGCTTTAGCTACTCTAGCTTTAGCTTGCATTTTTTCGTTTGTACTATCGTCAAACAAACCTATAGCTTCATTGATAGAAGCCAACTCTTGTGCGGGCTTTTCTAATCCTCGATATATGTAGGTAAGATGAAAAAGGCTATATGCTAGATCATTTTTGTTATCATTATCTACGCAGTAAGTTTTATATTTCTCCATGAGGCTTTGAGCCTCATTAAAATTTTCGGACTTGCTTTGGCATACCGCTAAATAGAAGTCAGATTTAGCATTCCAGTATTCGTTATTCTGATCCTTAGCAACATTAGCTATCGAGTCTGCTATGATAAAACAACTGTCAATATTTTCTGCTGCATAAGCATATGCAAGATCCCCTAATTCATTTAAATTGATTGACTCTTGAGCAGTTAGTTTTACTGCGCTAATAGTCAACAGTAAGTAGAGTATTATTGATTTCTGCATTTATAAAGTGTTCTAAGTCGATCTTTGAGTTAGTCTAACCTTAGAATAACTTTGAGGCAAGTTCTGATCTCCCTTTAATGTCAAGCTTGGTATAAATATTCTTAACATGATACTTAAGTGTGTTCTGGCTAATGAAAAGATCAGCACTGATAATTTGGTAGGATTTGCCAAGTAAAAGTTGTTCAATGATTTTGAATTCTTGCTTTGTAACCTTACAATTAAAAGTAGATTCTATACTTTCTTTGCTTACTGATTCTTCTTGTTTTGATCGATCAAAATTATATAAGGCTGTCTTGATTGTAGTTAGTAAAGTCCTGTCTTGGAATGGCTTAACGATATAGCCATAAGGTGCATGTTGTTGAGCTTCTTGTAATGTTTTATCATCATCAAAAGAAGTCAAAAATATATATGGTATGTTATACTTTGCATTAATAACCTCCGCAACATCTAATCCCGTCATGCCTCCACCTAAATTAATGTCTAGAATAGCAAAACTTGGAGCTCTATTGCTTAGCATATCTAATGCTTCTTCACCATGGTGGCATAAGCCAGCAATCTTATAATTCGATGATTCTAGAAGTGAATGTAAGTCTTCTGCAATGATGGGTTCATCTTCTAATATAAGTACACTTATCTCTGAGTTGGAAGTCATTAGAGTCTTGTTATAGTGTTATTCGTAAAGTGACTATATGAAAATACTAAAATTTGTTTCATTTAAACCCACACTTTTGTGTGGGTTTATACTCTCAATTGTATGGAATAGACAATTAGCGCATCTTTTTGTATTTGTTAATTGTCATTGTGACTTTTGTGCCGTTATTGCTTTCTATCTCTATACTAGCATCTAATTTCTTTTTGAAAGCGCGAATGATAGAATGGCCAAAAGAACCATCCTTTTGAAGAATGTCTATTGCCTCAAATCCAACTCCATTATCTGATATTTGTAAGATGAGTTGATTAGATTCTTCTTTCAAGCTAATAGTTATTTCGCCATAAGAATCATTAGGAAATGCATGTTTAAGTGTGTTGCTTATTAGTTCGTTTATTATTAAGCCAAGTGGCATGACAGTATCCACATCCAAGTAAATTTCTTCTACTTCGTCGATATAGGATATTTCGTCTGTAGAGATGTTATATGTTTTGATCAGATTATTCGCAAGTTTTTTAATGTAGCCTTTCATTTCTACACTTGACAGGCTATTTTTTGTGTAAAGATTTTGGTGTATTAATGACATCGAATTAACTCTCGATTTACCCTCTTCTATTATGTCAATAGCTTTTGGGTCTTTGAGGCTTCTTGATTGTATTGAAAGCAAAGAAGAGACAACTTGTAGATTATTTTTCACCCTATGATGTATCTCTTTAAGTAGTACCTCTTTCTCTGATAGCGATTTAGTTATTATCTCATTCTGTTTAGTGATCTTTTTTTCATAATGCATTTTTTTTCTTAGATAATAAGCAAAAGATAAAAGCAATAGCCCTAATAATGTTGCAAGAAATAAGAGTCTGTTCTTTGATCGTTTTTCTTTTTCAATATGTATTTCTTGTTTTAGTATTTCTTTTTCTTTTTCACCTAGATCTAACTTGGTATATAGCTCATTATAGTTAGTGGTATTAGATATGCTATAAAATGAATCAATAGCTTTTATTAAATTATTGTGCTGCTCTAGTAATGCAGGATCATCTTTAATTTTGATTTCTATTTCTACCATTGTTCTGAGTACTGCTTGATTCCAGCCATTATCAGCTCTAGTCATCTTAGCGCCTTGGAGTATCGATATTTCATAAGCTTCTAAAGCATACTTTCGAGCTAAATCTAATTGGTCTAGTTTCAGATAATTTTTTGCCAGGATATGCGCCGCACCGATTCGGTGGCTTAGTCCCATTAGATTACCCCTTATTTGAATGCTTTCTAGTGTTTTTGAAATTGATTTTTCATAATCCTTAAGATCATGGTATAAAGCCCCTAGGTGACTTAGTGATGTGCCTTGTATTAGTTTGTTTTTTTTACGTTTGGCTTCTATTATTGATTCATTATAATATTTCAGTGCGTTTTCAAAATCACCTATTCGATTATAGGTCCTCCCAATTCTTTGCGTCAATTTAGGCCTAGTTTTTCCAGATGATTTATTTAATTCTTCTGCCTTTAGGTAGTATCGTAAAGCCTCGGTAAAATTGTTTTTTGAATTTAAGGTAAACGCTATTTCTTCATAGTTAACCGCTATCCTTGGATTGTCAGTTTTTTCTTTGAAGTTGATCGCTTTAAAATGCGTCTCCGCAGATTTGTTAAGATCACCATTTACTTTGTAACTCCGACCAAGCACAGTTAAAGCATCACCATAAATAATTGGGTATTGGGTACTATCTATTTCATCTAGTAAACTATGAATTAATGTTTTACCACTTACATATTTTTTGGTATAGATCAATTGCTGGTTGATTAGCGATAGTTTAATATCCCAGATTTGTGGGCCTTTTATTCCAATTGCTTCCAAGCTGTCAATCTGAGAGATAAGTTGATTTTCTCTTTTTAAAAATCTTGGAGATACCTCTTCGTAGTCTTGATTAAGGATTTGGTCTTGAGGTAGGATAGGAGAGTAAGAGATTATAATCAAGCATATTAGCAGAGTTAACCTAGCGATGGTTTTGTGTGTTAATATATTGGCAGCGGAGGACCTTGATATCATGACTTTTTAGGGTAAGCACTTTAGTTACTTGTAAGGTATTATAATCATTATACAATGCTTATCTGTTTTGCATAGTAAGTTACTAGCATACTTAATTAAACATTTGTACTTCTAAATTTATAAGACTAAGCAATATTATTCCCCACACTTTTGTGTAGGATATAGGCTCTTAGAGGTATCGGATTTATAAATCATCAAAGTTTATTAGCAAGGATTGATAATAAACTTAAATAGTTTAAAGTCAGTCTAGGCTTTGTAGCATTTGATCCAATGCGGTACGGTTATAAATTTTACCGTCCTTAATCATTGTGTTCAACTTAAGGGTGTTCTTGATGTTATCTAGAGGGTTAGCATCAAGAATTAGTAGGTCGGCAATCATCCCCTCCCTAATTAATCCGAGTTCATTATCCATGTCAAAATACTCTGCTGGCTTAGCTGTTGCAGCTTCAATAGCTTGTAACGGAGAAAGCCCAAAGTCAACAAGCTTAGCCATTTCTTCATGCAGACTTAAACCAGGTGTCAAAAAGAATATTGGGCAATCAGTACCTGCCATAAAAGTGATCCCTTTATCTACCATTTTATGAACTATATCATTAGTCCATTGAGTTCGTTTTTTATCTGCCTGAGTAGGTGGATTTGTTGCTATTTGAGCAATACTTTCCAGCCATTTATTTTCTATTTCTTGAGGTAAGTAATTAAAGCTTGCTTTCCATTCAGGTCTTAGGAATGGTCTTTCATTAAAACCTGTAGACAATGCTAATGTAGGTACTTGCCAACTATCATTTTTTAATAATGCATCTAGGACTTGTTCTGTGTTTTTCTCAGATTGAGTTTCGAATGCTCTTGTCCTTTGAGCTGAATGTATTCTCGATCTAAGTATGCCCCCTTGATCACTCTTACCGTCTACTAGTAATTCTAATCTTTGATTTTTAAGTCCTTCCCAATCTTCGGCACATGATAGCTCAATATTCCGCAAATGTTCCATGCTGTTCATTCCTGGAGAAGCAGATATGGCATCCATGCTTAGCGGTATGTGTCCAGTGACTTTTAAACCGAGCTCTTTTGCTCTATTGGTTACAGCTTTAAATTGCTCTGGAGTTAGCATCTCATAGGCTTTAATGAGATCCACTCCAATACTATCTAGTTTATCTACTAACTTAACTGCTTCTTCTGCAGAACTTACACCTAATGATAGAGGAGGTCTGCTAGGGTCGCTTCCGTCATACACATTAGGCATGCCATCAATTAGCGGTCCTGCTATCTTAACTCTTGGTGCACCAGTTGGATCTGCTTCTGCCCTGTCTTTCCATTCTTTTACAAAGTCTATTTTGCCACCAGTATCCCTCACACTAGTTATTCCATAAGCAAGGAATAACTTAAACATAGAAGGTGCAAGATCTTCGATATAAGCGAAATGCACATGGGCATCCCACAGTCCTGGTATCATATATTTACCCGTACCATTAATAATATCATTTTTATCAGATAGCTTTAGCGATGCACTAGGGAGGACTTTGATGATCTTGTTGTCTCTCAATACAACTGTCATGTTTTCTCTGAGACCATCCTCTGCATCTATGATATTTGTATTAGTTATACATATTGCATCTTCAAATAATTCCGTAGAAGGATTACAACTTGTAATGAGTAGGAGTGCAAAAAGAGTTATTATTGGTTTTATGATATTATTTATTCTCACGCTTGTTATTTTGAAACTATAGGTAATCTGATCTGTGATGGATAACTCTTGTTATGATAAATTATGTTATGAGCAACAACACCATCAGATTCATCATAATTATTTCCGCCTGTATTTAAGTTTCTTGCAAATCGGGGGAAGTTGCTACTTGATATTTCGATTCTGATTCTATGTCCTTTTTCAAAGTAATTACTTGTTGACATTGGAGTCATTTCTAATTTATAAACTTCTCCATCTTGCATAAAAACTTCTTTATCATATCCTTCACGGTATCTTGCTCTTTGTATTGTCTCATCTAAATTGTACGCACTTCCATCAGGATATACATCTATTAACTTAATTGTAAAGTCAGTATCCTTAGCATCAGAACCAACATAAAGTGTACTTTCTATAAATCCAGAAATCTCTGTTCCTTCTTCTAGGACATCACTTGTATATACAAGAATGTCATTCCTGGTTTCCATCTGTTGTTGATCAAAAGATCCTCCCTTGACCGCATTGCCAGTGCAACACACATTGCCACCATATGACTTAACGGGTATCATGGGGTCGTAAGTAAATTTATCAACTGGTTCAACCGCTCTTGGCATTTCAAGCTCTAAACTTCCATTTCCAAAAAGTGTATTTGCTTCTCCCTCACTATGTAAGTAATAAGTTTTCATTTTGGCTGCAGCAGGTGGCCACTGTTCTGCTGATTGCCATTCATTAGATCCCATCGTATAATATTGGACTCTTGGTGTTTTTTCTTTAAAGTCATTTGCTTTTCCTTTAAGCCACAGGTCAAACCAACTGTAAATCTGCTCATCGTAATTAAGTCGAGCATCACCTACGCTTCTTTCTCCGACGATTGTATTTTTAGTTGCCCTTTTATAGGCGCAATGAAGGGTAGGGGCGATAACCAAGTATTGATTATCTGCAATGGTTTTGTCTTCAGAATTTCTGACATGATTAAAGAGTGCTAGATTAGGGCTAATCGAAACATCATACCACGAGGTAAACCAAAAGCTAGGAGTCGTATGTTTCATGTTATCGTGATATAATCCTCCTTCATACCAAGCAGGATCATTTGGCTTTCTTTTAATTATGTCATTAAAGATTTCTTCTTTACCATTAACATTTTTGATGATATCTGAGATAGGGAGATGAGCTAGTGCATCTGACATATCAACACTTGGGTTTTCTGGAGCGAGATCATAAAATCTAGATATCCTTTTGAGATCATCTTGCGAGGCGCCAGCTGGTATTCGAGGCTTAAACTTGTCATGCTCTACTCCATACAACCATGCTGTAAACAACAATTGGTGCGCTCCACCTCTATACCAGTTACCTTGTTCGTAGTAATCACCAACTCGACCTACACCTGCCCCATACCCTTGTGGTACCATA
This sequence comes from uncultured Saprospiraceae bacterium, assembly GCA_937929885.1. Classification (GTDB taxonomy): domain Bacteria; phylum Bacteroidota; class Bacteroidia; order Chitinophagales; family Saprospiraceae; genus CALFUQ01. The sequence goes on along the minus strand of CALFUQ010000045.1, from coordinate 597 downwards.
CATGCTAGTGAAGGATGATCAAGTGCCGCAACAGCCATCTGCCACTCTGCAGTAGAGGAACATCCATAAGTCCCTATCTTACCATTGCTCCATGACTGATCTTTCATCCAGCTAAAGGCATCATAGCCATCTGTAAGTGGTACACCGAGAATATCCCATTCCCCTTCAGAGAAGTATCTTCCTCTTTCATTCTGTACTACATATGCATAACCTCTTTTAACAGCTTCATATGCTCGCTCTGCTGTGCGAGTACGCTGTTTACCATCTCCCCAAGAATTAAAATTATATGGCGTTCTAGAAAATATTATTGGAACTTTCTCCTCTGTTTTTGGTCGATAGATATTTGTACAGAGACGTACGCCATCTCGCATAGGCATCATGACCATTTCGTCAATGATAGCTATTTCACTTAGCTCCTGTAAAATACTTGAGTTTGATTGCGCAGTTATACTATGAGAAAAAACACTCAGCATTATTGACGAAATCAAAAACTTTAATAATGTCTTCATATGAATTTTTTTTAACGGTGGCAAGAAAGGTAGTGAAAACTAATTAATACAGTAGAGCTACTGTTCTCAGATAGTCACTTTTTGCAAA
>CALFUQ010000044.1 GCA_937929885.1 uncultured Saprospiraceae bacterium | reverse complement strand
CATACCTTCAAACTGAGAAGCTTGTCCAGGAAACAAAAAAGCATTAGCCATATTTTATCTTAATGATGAGCTCACTAAATTAAGAAACTCAGACCTAGTTTCTGCTTTCTCAAATGCCCCTTTAAAAGCAGAGGTTGTAGTGACAGAATTTTGTTTTTGCACTCCTCTCATCATCATACACATATGAGCTGCCTCGATTACGATAGCTACTCCTAGTGGATTCAACGTACGATGGATACAATTAAGGATATCATGGGTCAATCGCTCTTGTACTTGTAGGCGTCTAGCATATGCATCAACTATCCTAGGAATTTTACTAAGACCGACGATATATCCATTTGGTATGTAAGCAATATGCGCCTTACCAAAAAACGGCAAGATATGGTGCTCACAAAGAGAGTATAGCTCGATATCCTTAACAATAACCATCTCATCATAATCTTCTTTAAATAAAGCAGACTTAATGATTTCATCAGGTTCTAGATCATAACCATGCGTTAAATACTGCATAGCCTTCGATGCTCTCTCTGGAGTCTTAATCAATCCTTCTCTATTTCTATCTTCTCCCACAGAATCAAGGATATCCTCATATCTCTTGATTAGCTTCTTGGTATTTTTAGAATCGTATTTTTCTGTTTTTTCGTAGTTCATTTCCTGATTACTTCTTATAGCTATTATGCGTTATAACCTATCGAGAGGCCGAAATTATGATAATTTAAAGGAATATTAATCCCTGTTAATCTTATTTAAATTGATATTAGTCTACAATACTTAACATTTTGTTGCAAAACCTTTTATTTGCCTAATATTCATGAATACTCTTAACAAGATTTCTGCTAATAGGTTTAATAATACCATAGAGAAGGTATTTGGTGGTGATTTTATGTACCATGCCATTTTCTGGACGGTATTCTTTTTCTTTTTGATTGTCAGTAATCAACAGTTAACCTTAGTTGATAATCTTCTTACACAAATAGTTAATGTTCTTTTCTATGGGCTAATAGTCTATGTCAATATCTATTATCTCTTCCCAAAATTCATGAATACAGGTAAGATTAGCACTTATCTCCTACTCTTGTTTGCTTCGGTACTAATGATTACCCCCATTAAGACAATGACATTCTATGGGGTGAAAGCAGTAGATACGAGTGTTAGTATATTCATGAATAATAATATTCAGAACTTTTTTCTTTCTATTTTTTTCATGGCATGTGCCTCTTCTATCTATAAGATTATAAATGACTGGGCACAACAGAGACGAGAGAAGGTAGACTTACAAAGGCAGACGCTTAAATCTGAGTTGAATTTTTTAAGATCTCAGATCAATCCACACTTCTTATTTAACACGCTTAATAGCCTGTATGCGCTCACACTTAAAAAGTCAGATAAGGCTCCAGAGATTGTGCTCCGACTATCCGAGATGATGAGATACATGCTGTATGAATGTAATGAGCGTTATGTGACACTGGAGAAAGAGATTAATTACGTAAAAAACTATTTAGAGTTAGAAAAAATAAGACACAAAGGGAAATGTGATATAGAATTTGAAATGATTGGTGAGGTAGGAAGTCAAAAGATTGCACCACTAATATTTATTCCTTTTATCGAGAATAGTTTTAAGCATGGCCTTAACTCTCAGATTGTAGATGGCTATGTAGATATCATAATGAATATTAAGGATGATAGTATCAATATGAATATCAAGAATAGTAAAAGCCAAACGAAGCCTAAAGCACCTAGCAAAATAAGCGGAGGTGTGGGTTTAGTAAATGTAAAAAGACGATTAAACTTATTGTATTCTGACGAATATCAACTTAGCATTAAGGATACTCCAAATGAATACGCTGTCAATATCGACATAAACTTATAACTAACGCACATGAAAACATTAATTATTGATGACGAACCCTTAGCCCAGGATGTAATAGAAACTTACGTAAATCAGATGCCGAATTTAGAGTTAGCAGGTAAGTGTCTAAATGCATTTGAAGCCAATGAAAAACTAAAGTCTGATGATATAGATCTTATATTCTTGGATATTCAAATGCCAGAGATTAATGGTATTGATTTTCTAAAGTCTTTATCTAATCCACCACTAGTGATCTTTACAACTGCTTTTTCTGAACATGCAGTCGAAGGCTTTGAGCTTAACGCAGTGGACTATTTACTTAAGCCTATATCAGTAGATAGATTTATGAAAGCAGTCAATAAAGCTGAAGAAGCGTTTAATAAAAAAGGAGGAAACAGCAACGCAAGTGACAGTGACGAATACATGTTCGTTAAGGCAGATAAAAAATTGATACGAGTAAACTTTGAAGATATAATTTACATAGAGGGACTTAAGGATTATGTAATCATTAAGCTAGCTAACTCAAGAATCATCACCTTACAAACAATGAAAAGCTTAGAGGCTAAGCTTCCTAGTAAATACTTCAGAAGGATACACAGATCTTATATAATGAATATCAAAAAGATTAAAGCAGTTATGGGGAATATGGTCGAAGTAATAGAAAAAGGAGAGGCTAAACATATACCAATCGGCAAGAATTATAGAGATGATCTACTGGCTATTATTAATGACAAAAGGTTATAATGTAGCAATTGGATGTAGAATTTAAAAATCACTTAAGTGTTGTTTTAAACACTGAAATTCATAGTACTAATTCTTTAACTGGGGGTGATATCAATTATGCACACAGTCTGGAGACATCAAGTGGCAAGTATTTTATAAAATGGAATGACACTACACAGGCAGGCGGCATGTTTGATAGTGAGGCTCAAGCGATTAAGCAGATTGCATCTACTGGCGCTATCCGAACTCCTAAAATTGTAAGTACTGGGAAATTTAAAAACAAAGCTTATCTCCTACTCAACTTTATAGATAGTTGTGAAAATATTAGCGCACAACATCTTTATGATTTTGGTGTGCAATTGGCTCATCTACATAGGCACCCAGCAGATTACTTTGGGTTTCAGAAGGATAACTATATAGGAACTTTAGATCAGCATAACTGCGTCTCAGATAGTTGGTCTGAATTTTATATCGAGCAAAGGATGATTCCTCAAATCTCTCTAGCAAAGAAAAAAGGATTCTTAAGGCACATCACTAAACAAACAATTGATGGGTTTTACCAGGAGATAACTAAACTGTTCTATAATCTCAAACCATCGTTACTACATGGGGATCTTTGGAATGGCAACTTTATAATCGATAAAAAAGGAAAAGCTTATTTAATAGATCCAGCTAGTTACTATGGTCACTGTGAAGTTGATTTAGCAATGAGTGAATTATTTGGGAATTTCGGAGATAGGTTTTACGTGGGTTATGATAACACCAATAAAATTTCAGATGGATATAAAGAACGCAAAGCAATATACCAGCTATATTACCTTCTTGTCCACTTAAATCTATTTGGAGGATCCTACGAAAATGCTTGCACCAGAATCCTAAGTAAATTCGACTAATCTATTGTTTAACTACTTTGACTTTCTTAGATAAGCTTGTAGTCTCAGTAATAACTTTCGCGATATAGATCCCATCATTCATACCATCTGTAGAAACAGTATAATCATCAATGTCTAATCCATCAGCTTCGAATATTTTCCTTCCACTTAAGTCATAGATTTCTACTCCCTTTATCGTCTCAATTCCATTAAGATGAAGTCTTATGTAGTCTGTCGTAGGATTAGGAATAATAAATAAGTCCTGTTCTAAAGAAATCCTTTCTTCTTCTCCTGAGGTATTAAGATCAACTTCTATGGATGTATTAGGAAGTCTGTACTTCTTACCTCCTCCATCAACGAATGATATATTCTCTACAAGAATCTCTATCGGATTAGATCTGTTTCTTCTTAGCCCTTCTAAGTCTTCTTCTACTATAAACCCGACTGTATGCGTAATACCTACCCCAGAGACTGTTTCGCCAGTCGTACGTGTACTACCTATGTGAATTGCACCTGGAGAAGGTTGCTTAAACAAACTAATAATCGGAGAGTTATTACCCAGCCAAACTCTACTATGATCAATAACTTCTACAGATTCTGAATTAACAAAACCAGGTGCCAAACTTAGTGTATAAGCTATACCATGAACATCTAGAACTGGGAATTCTTCTGTTCCTAAAATGATATCTAGTGATAACCAATCTCCTGAATCTACAGAGGTAGCACTAGGTATAATATCTATTGGATAATTCTTAACAACAAGCACCTCACTAGGTACAAGATTATTGTACTCATCATAGTTATTATCTATCGCTTCTACATCTTCTGCAGTTATAATCCCGTCACCATTAGCATCTATATATTTTACATTTAATCCATTGACAACTTGATTAGTTGACCAATCGGAACCGAACTCAGCTGTCCACCGATTACTAGATTCCGAAGAACGCACATCACCTGTATCACCAATGTGATAACCTAAGGTTAGTAAATCAGAAATTGAAACTTTCCCATCACGGTTAGCATCTCCAGCCCAAACACAATTTCTACCAGCACAATTACAATCTTCATCATTAGCAACAACTTCCACTTCTACTTTTACAGTTCTACATCGTGTTCCATCAATACAATATTCAAGATCGAAATTATCTACACCTACAAATCCATTCTTCGGTTCATAAACAATCAAGCTTTGTCCTTCATCCATTCCGCAACCATATACGTAAGAATCCAGATCATAGAGATTCCCATTATTTGCTTGAGAAACTATTCGAATATCAAACGCATCAATTGGTGCCTCATAATTAATAATAAATGCAGTACCCTCTTTGGTAACAAACTCATACTTAGGCTTATTCTCAGGGTAGTAATTATTTACATAGATCGTAATATTCCCTATGTTGTATTCATAACCATCAAAGGTTTCATATTGAAAATGCTTAATACCTTGATAGTTTTGATCTGGCGAGAAGCTAAACTCGCCTCCACCTAGATGAATCAGTCCTTCTGAGTAAGACACTATAGCATTATCGTCTTTATAATCATTTTCGAATACATCAAATGATAAGCCTGTATTGATCTCAGTATAATATTCATCATCAACTACAGACAGATTTGACCTATCATCTCCTATGATTTTTATAATTACAGTTCTCGTTAAACCATTTTCAGCATCTACAATTGTAAAGGTCTCTGTCGTTGTTTCATTCTCGCTAGGTGTGTATTCGAATACATCCATTCCCAGCATCTCTATGCTACCATGAGCTAATTCATCAAGATCAGAAAAATTAAATCCTTCTGAAGGAAGCAATACTGGCACACTTTGATCATGAGAAGTTGTTAGATTAATAACCCCTTCTTTAGCAACATAATTAGGATCAAGAACACAAATCGTGGCAGTCCCCATGGCAGTTCTTCCTTTCGCATTGGTTACTACATAATTAACATAAGCCATACCCATGAAGTCGCTTGCTGGAGTAAAGCTCAATTGTCCATCTACAATTTCCGCAGCTCCATTTTCTTGGTGAGCAATAATGTTTAGCTCTAGAGGACTATGAGTTGTGAAATCATTATCAAGCACATCGATAATTTGACTCTCACTATTTATAGCTATTGTTTTGTAATCATGATGAGTCTCAATTTGAGAATCTGCTACATCAAAAATCAATTTTGTATATCTCGCAAACGTTCTTACGCCCACTTCTTCAAAATACTCAATATTTAAACTTGTCTGCCCTTCGTATTCAGCAGCAACAATCAAGGAAACTCGCCAT
>CALFUQ010000043.1 GCA_937929885.1 uncultured Saprospiraceae bacterium | reverse complement strand
AGTCACATGCCTTGATTGCATTCTCTGATGTAATGGCTCCTGCTTCAAAACTTGAGTTGTTAGCCATCAGTCCTATTGCATGTCCTTCAATTCGGATAATGGCTGTAATCAATCCTTTGCCATAGCTCGGTTTGAGTTCTAGCACTTCATCTTTGTCTGCAAGCATTGAGATGAGTGCTTTTATGTCATAAGTTCGTTTACGATTTTGAGGAATAAAGTTTTGTAATTTATTCTGATTGGTGTGGTTCCAATTTTTAGATCGTCCTTGATAGTAAGAAAGATATTTTTTGGCTTTATCAATAGCTTCGTTTTCATCCTTTACTAAAATATCGATAACACCGTTCTTTATTTGAGCGCTTGCAGGACCTATTTCTTTTGGATGAAATTTTCCAAGTCCTCCTCCTTCGACCATCGCAGGGCCACCCATTCCGATGGATAAGTTTTCTGTACCAATGATGATATCCGAGCTACCAGCTAAAGCCGCGTTACCAGCAAAACAATATCCAGATACTATAGCGATGGTAGGTGCATACAAGCTGAGTTGGGCGTAAGCAATGAAAGTGTTAATGTACAAACCTGCTACAGTTGCTACATCGACGTCGCCAGGTCTGCCACCACCTCCTTCAGCGAATAAAATAGTCGGTAATTTGTTCTTTAGGCCTAGCTCGATCATCCTATCCATTTTCATATGGTTCATCGTGCCTTGCGTACCTGCCAGTACAGTGAAGTCATAGGCCATGATAAGACATTGCGTATTTTGATCTGGGAATAGATGCTGATTGACAGAACCGATACCTGCAACGAGACCATCACCAGGTGTGTTTTCGATCAAGTCTTCCATGCTTCTACGTGTAGATTGTGCAGCCACAATCAATCCTCCGTATTCTTTGAAGCTATCGATATCTACAAGTTTATCAACATTTTCTCTAGCTGTGTTTTGGTCTTTCTTTCTTCTTTTTTCTACAGCTGATGGCCTGTTACTATCGACCAGATATTTTTTTCTTTCTCTAAGCTCTTCAAGAGCAGAAGTTCCTTCTAGCTTAGTAGTGGTGCTTTCTGGTTTTGCTTTTGCATTTGTAGTAAGAGTATAGCTTAATAATTTTTCTTCAGCCTTTACGGTATCACCTTCACTAAAGAATATTTTATTTATTTGACCATCGCTTTCTGCAACTACTGCATTCTCCATTTTCATAGCTTCAAGGATGACTAGCTCTTGCCCTTTAATGACGTGGTCACCGATGGCCACTTGCACCTTACTTATGAGTGCAGTCATAGGAGATAATATGTATTTGCTTCCTGCCAATATTATTAATTCCAAATTACTTTCGCATCATCGTCATGCCAAGCTAAATAGCTTTTACCAAAGGTGTCGTCTATCTTAGTTCTTCTTATCTTAAGAGTGGGGGTAAGCATTTCATTGTTTTCTGACCACTGTTCTTTGTCAATTATGACCTTCTTGATTTTCGAATAGTTTTCTTGTTTAGTATTTAATTTACTTACGGTTTCTAGTATAGATTTTTCTACCGTTACTTTATCTGTCGCCGTTCCTGTTTCAGAAAGGTTCACCATTGCCATAGGTTGAGGAATTCCTAATCCAACTACACAAACTTGTTCTATGTATTCATTTTCAGAGAGTATTTCTTCCATAGGGTTAGGCGTAATAAAACTCCCTTTAGATGTTTTGAACGCATCTTTAACTCTGCCAACCACCCTCACATAGCCTTGGTCATCCATAGTTCCTCTGTCACCACTATGCATCCACCCATCTACTAATACTTCAGCTGTAAGTTCTGGATCTTTATAATAACCAGTCATCATATACGGTGTCTTCATCAGGATCTCGCCTGTTTCAGGATCTATCTTTACTTCACCCTGTGGTATCGCTTTTCCTACGCAATCTTGGGGGCAATCTTTCATCGGGCCATTTGTCATTGATCCACAAACTTCAGTCATACCATAAGCCTCTACCATGTGAATGCCTAAACTTTTGTACCAATCCTTTAAGTAAGCTGGTGTAATAGCAGCACCAGTTGCAACTATTTCGACATCTCTTAACCCAAGTGCTGTAAGTAGTTTTTTCTTTACCATCCCAGATACTATTGGGATTTTAAGCAATGTGTTTAATTTCTTTTGTGGCATCTTAGCAATTACACCTTGGTAGAACTTTACCCAGATCCGTGGAACTGCAAATAGGGTAGTGGGTTGAGTTTCTTGTAAATTTTTAGCAAATGTTTCCAGACTTTCAGCAAAAGAAATTGTACCTCCTGTTGCCAGCGCTGGTGTTTCCATACCTAATCTCTCTGCAACATGATTCAGTGGCAAGAAGGAAAAGTATCTATGATCTTTGCATTTATAAGATCCTATCCAATTTGCTTTTCGCTCATCACTCATAATCATTGCAGGTGTGCGATGAGGATGCATTACCCCTTTAGGTGTACCAGTGGTGCCTGATGTAAATAGTATCGTCCAAAGACTATCCTTGTCTGGTATGAAGTTCTCAGATTTAGCATCATTATTTTTTACAAGGGTATCCCAATCTTGACCTACTGTCACTTTCGCATTACCTTCATAGTGAGGGAATTTTATTTTAATACAATCCGCAGGAATAGCTTCAGCCCTATTTCCCCAATCATCTAATTTGCCTAAGAAGACTGCTTTAGCATCACTCTTATCTAAAACCTCAGCTAATTTCTCTTTTGGTAAACTAGCGTAGAGAGGTACTGATACTAGACCACTCATCATTATGGCAAGATCTGAAATGATCCAATGATAACAGTTCTTAGAAAAGATAGCGACATGATCGCCTTTTTGTAAACCAAGACCGTCTAGCGCAGTAGACATTTTTCTAGCTTCTTGTCCAGCTTCTGCATAAGTTAGTGTTTTCCATGACTCACCTTTTGGTTGCCTCAAGAAAGGTTTGTCTGGAGTAGTTGATTCCCAGTGATAGAAATGTTCTATCATGGTTTCGAAATCTTTGAATTGAGTTGCCATAATTATGATAGTTTATTTCATGAATGTTCTAAGTGTATCTATAAGTCCCATTCTGTCCCCTGATAAATGTTCGATACCGTCTACATATAATGTTGTGCCGCTTATGTATGAAGATAACTCAGAAGTATAAAACATCGTAGCATTTGCTACATCTTCTACAGTGCCTAATCGCTTCATTAAATTATGTTCGACGATCTCGGCAAATCTTTTTTGCATTGGTTCTGGATAAGTATCTAATCCAGATGATTGAATAGTGCCAGGTGCTATTGCATTTATTCTTACGTTATGTTGTGCCCATTCTTGAGCTAAAGTTTTAGTAAGATTTTCTACGCCCGCTCTTGCAGCCCCAGTGTGTGCCATCCCAGGGAAGCCCCGATGCATATTTGCAATGATATTTAAAATGATACCATGGTTCTGTTGTGAGAAAAAGCTTTTGTACATCTCCTGCGAAACATAAAATGTACCATTGAGATTATTATTGATCACCGCTGCCCATCCATTCTCACTTATCTGTTCAGCTGGGGCAGGGAATTGCCCCCCTGCATTGTTTATCAGTATGTCTAGCTTCCCATATTCGGCTTGTATCTTTTCAGCAAGTGCTTTTATCTGATCAGTTTTTCTAATGTCGCATGGGGTGTAAGCTACTGGGCCAAATACAGATAACTCTTCAGCAGCTTTCTTTAGAGGCTCTTCTTTTCTAGAGCAGATGAATACTTTCGCTCCTAGATCTAGATATTGTTTTGCAATACCATAGCCAATACCACTTCTTCCCCCAGTGACTAACGCAACTTTATCTTTGAATAAATCTTTTTGATACATAGTTCTTTTTTAGTCCATGGTCGATCGTCAATAGTCCATAGGATTCAATTTTTATTAGTTTTTATTTAGAATTGATTTCTTTAAGACTTGAAGCATTTTTATTATGTCAGTTAGCTGTTTATAATCATCCATCATGATAAATACAATTCTATCGATCAAGGACTTATCGTCTATGGTCTACAAACCCGTCCACACAGGTTTCCTTTTTTCTCTAAATGCCTTTAATCCTTCGCGACCATCATTACTGCTTATCGTTTTCTGTAGCATATCAAACAAGTACTTATGCTCTTCTGCAGAGGGTTGGATCTTATCATAAGATTCTAGTCCATATCTAATTGCAGATGGGCTATTCTGTTTTAGTTCTTCTATTATTTTATGTAATTCTGCTTCGATTTCTTCTTTTGCAACGACGCTGCTTACTAAGCCAAATCGTTCTGCTTCAGAAACAGGGAGGTTATAGCCACGTATGCACCAGTCAACTACTTTTCTTGCTGGCATGACTTTGAGCAATGCCGCCATTACTTGGAAAGGGTAGAGTCCTCGTTTTACTTCTGGTAATCCAAATTTTACATCATTTTGTGCTATTACAATATTACAACCTGCAAGGAAAAAGAAACCACCTGCGTATACATCACCAGTTACTTTTGCAATCGTCGGTTTATAAACTTTGTTAAATAATTCTCCAATTAAAATTTCTCCTTCAGGCGCTGGCACTGTGGAATCATTTTCTTCAATGATCCCTGCCATTGCTTTAAGATCTGCTCCTGCACAGAATACATTCCCTTCGGCACCGATAACAATAATCCAGATGTCGCTGCTGTGATGAGCGTAGTTGAGGGTGTAAGCTATCTCATTTACTAATTGAGGGTGGAGTGCATTTTTCTTGTTTGCTCTATCAAGAGTCATTGTGAGCACATGATCAGATTCTTCAACCTTTAGGTAGGCAAATTTTTGTTCTTTGAATTTTGAAAGCTCCTGCTTTGTATATTGGTTCATATTTTATTTTTCGATAATGACTTTAGATTTGAGTGCTCTTATATTAAAATGCTATCATAGAGTTTATATCTACTTCAAATGGATCACCTAAATTTTTAAGGTAATCTTCACCAAAGAAATTTTTGAATGACTTTATCCCTTTATCAGTAAGATGAGGTATGATTAATGACCATAATAATTTCTCGCCATCTTTTTTATTTTTTTCGCCACGGATCATTTGCTGAGACATCCAAAAGAAGGATATCATCCAGGTATTAAATGCTACATTATTATATAGTCCTGAGATTGGTTCAGGTTTCATGTTGCCTAGCTTTATGGCATATGCAATTGCAGCTTTATTATCACGGATAGTAGACTTAGTCATCTCTCTAAATTGCTTCTTAATCTTACTATGATTGAGGACATGATTATCTAGGAATATAAATGCATACTCTTTTTGGAATTTCATGTACAGCTGAACCTCATTGTGAAGATTTTCGAAAGAAGGTAACTTTCTTGATTTCGCTCTTTCAGTTTCCATCTTTTGCCACATTTGAGTTGCGATAGCCTCCAATAGTAGATCCTTGTCTTTGAAGTGGTAAGTTAGATTGCCTCTACTTATTCCTAGTAGATTAGCTATTTCGTGCAAGGAGACGGCACCAAATCCATTTTTATTGAAAGCATTAGTGGCTTCTTGTAATATCTTATGTTTGGTATTCACAGATTGGTATTACTAACTTGGCATAAGTTAATAATATTAAATTAATTAGTCCATAGTGACTAATTATTTATGCGCTGATTTTTAGCACTTCGCCTACTGGGAGAACTTTAAGACTTTTTATTTCAACTAATCGCTTTAACAAGTTGTCATAATAATTGGTGCTTACAGGCCCCCAACCTTCATCATCGAAACCATGGAGGTTTAAAATTAACCAGCCGCCATCTCCTTTTAAAAAATCATTGACAGTTTCTTGTATATAGTTATCACATAGACCTGGCCCGTCTGCCCAGCATCCTAGTTTATTTGTTTCAGGGCTTGTCGGGATTGGATTAACTATTTTATCATCTTCAATTACTAACCATCCTCCAGTCCTTATAGTCCTTACCCTTTGTAATGTATGAGCATCTAGCTCGTCATTAGAGGCATTGTAAGCATAGTTGTAGACAGCATTTGCTGAGTTATACCCATCTAGATTTTGTTCAAAATAATCTAAGCATTTATCTATATTTTTCTTTGCCTGAGAAAGTGGAATCTCTGTCAGTCTAAGATGCTCCCAAGTGTGCGGCATTACTTCGTGACCTTTACTAACGAGTCGGTTCCAATCATTGAATGATCCCATTAAGTCAGGTATGATATAATCACCTACTTGTCTAAAGCTAGGAAGATGTGCTGTTGCTATAACATTGAAACAACCTTTAAGACCATACTCTTCATGAATCTCTGCTGCTCGGTTAAAGGATTTAAGGAAGCCATCATCAAAGCTGAAGGATAGATAATGAGTGATAGGAGTTTTCTCAGTATCACAATTAGAAAGACTGATACCAAGGCTTACAAGAGCTGATGATTTTATAAATTCTCTTCTAATCATTTATGGGGTGATCAAAATGAAAGGATCAAAAAATTAATAATCAGTCTTGATAGATCCATCAAAAGGGACCTTGAACTGATATATCACATTCTCATCATATTTATCATCTAGGACATCTAATCCATATTGAATTTTAGTAGTGTCACCATAAACCATTGTCCCGAACGCTCTATCCCATAGTGAGAAGATATTGCCAAAATTAGTATCGGTCCAAGGTCGTTCAAAATGGTGATGAAACTTGTGCATATCTGGAGTCACGAACAAGAAGCTCATTGCCTTATCTATCGTAGCTGGAAGGTGAATATTAGCATGAGTCAAATACGTAAAGAATATAGAACAGATTCTATAGATTACATAGTAAGCAACAGGAATACCGCCGATTAGAATTGCTACTAAAGCAAACAGTTCTCTAAAAATATAATCACCTGGATGGTGGCGAGTGCCTGTAGTAGCATCTACCTTGGTGTCACTATGATGCACCATATGGAACTTCCACATCCACTTCACCCTATGTAAGAGGAAGTGAGCAACATACTGAGCGATAAAGTCCAATAACATAATAGCGATTAATAGCTCTGCCCAAGTAGGAAGTGAAATCACATTAAGTAAACCAAACTGCGTATTATTAAGCCATAAGAATATCCCAACTGTAGCGAGTCCGAACAACACATTGATGATCATGCTAGTAGACAAGAATATGAGATTTACACCTGCATGCTTCCATTTCTTATACTCCATCTTGACTAAAGGGAAGGTGCCTTCACCTAACCAACTTAGAGAGAGACAAACAAATACCCATAGTAGTTTTTGCCCAGATGATAACTGCTCAAAGAAACTTATAATCGCATCCATAGATTCTAATAGTTTATGTGTCTAAGTAAATGTACTAATATTTAAAATTAAACTCTGAGTTCATTTTAGCTTTTTCTTGGTCATTAATATTAGAATTGGGTAGAAGTGTCAAGCTCAAAAAACAAGAAGGGGGTAGTTTTATATTTGGCGGAATCAGGGGTAAAATACATAGATTCCGCCAATTATAAATTAATTAAAAATTATTAGAATAAGATATCTGACGTCAGATCATGGTCTATAAGTCCTATGCTATTCTTGTTATGTTCTATGCCAAAAGAACTGATCATAGTTAAGAATAACTGCTTGTTAGTCTTGCTCTTCTCCTGGAATCTAATTTGCTTCTGTCTTAGCTCTGCTGCATATTTTTTTGTAAGACCAAATTTGCCATTATAGAATTTCATCTCGCAGATATTTATGCTATTGTCATTTCTATCTATGATTAGATCTATCTGTACGCCTTTTTTTGATTTGTTTCCTTTTATGAGAAAGCTACTAAACTCGGTGTACACTGCTTCGATGCCTAAGGCTTGTTTTATGAGGTCTCCATGTTTGATACAGATACTCTCAAATGCATAGCCAGACCATGCTTTCCATTTTTGAGATTGGCTTAATTTGACCCAAGTATTTTTAGTGCTAGGACTATCTTCTATAAATTTAAGATAGAAGAGGGAGTATTCATCGGTCAATCGATAGAGTTTATCTTTCTTCTTTTTATCAAAAGGCACATAGGCACTAATAAATCCTGAATAGATCAATTCATCTAGTATCCTATTGACGCTACCTCCATCTGATAATTTACTTTGTCGGATAATTTCATCTCTGGTAAGTCCCTTCCACTTAGAGGAGAGTGCTCTGATTACCTTGACATGAGAAGCTGGATTAGTAAATAGAGAACTGTATAACTTAGTAAACTCATCACGTAGAAATCCTTTAGAGGAGAAGCACAAGCTATCAATATTTTGACTAGCACTCTTGCCTGCTTCGATCATATCAAGATAAAGTGGGATCCCCCCGATAGACATATAGATCTGTAAAATTTGATACCTGTTAAGACTTATTTTTTTCTTGTTAAAGAAGGCCTCTGTTTCGGCAAGGGTGAAGGGGTGGAGATTGATTACCTGAGTAACTCTGTTGTGCAGCCCACCTTTGTTGTGTATCACTTTCTTGATCATCCATGAGGCTGCAGAGCCGCAAATGACTACTACGATGTTTTTCTTAGTAGCCCAGCTGTTCCAAAAATTATCAAATGCTTTAAGAAATCCTGATCTAGGGGTAGCGATCCAAGGTAGCTCGTCGATGAAGACCACATGCTTCTTTACTTTCTTGCGTGTAAGATGCTTTGATAGTAAATGAAATGCTTCTATCCAGTTAGATGGAATTATAGGTGTTGTCCTGGAGTTACTATACTCAGATAGTCGATAGCTAAAATTTTGTAACTGCTCTTTGAGGGTGCCATTTTGGATGCCAGTGATCTCAAAGTTGAGTTTTGATTTATAGATATTTCTTACCAGAAAAGTCTTGCCAACTCTTCTTCTGCCGTAGATGGCAACTAACTCAGGTTTATTAGACTTAAGTGTATTAAGAAGTACTTTTTTCTCTTCCTCTCTACCTACTAGTGGTATATCTTTCATGAGTTATAATTGGCGGAATGTGGTGCAAAATACATAGATTCCGCCAATTATAGAATTTATAATGATGGATAAGTTTGTGTTTAGATTTTATAGATAATTACTCATCCACTACAGTTAACAGTACATTATGATCAAGGTCTCTGACTTTTCACTAAATTGTAATCATATATTTTGATTATTTATATATGTTTGTCCTATAAAACCTTGTAATAATGAGACTTTTGATCTTAGCATTAATTATAGCATTCAGTGCTTGCACAGGAGACGCAGGAAGTAAAACCGTATCTGCTAATACAGCTCCAGCTACCAACCAACAGCCAGCAACCCAATCTTCACCAGCGAAATCAAGTAATAGCAGTGAAGGACCATCAAAGGAGGCGATAGCAGATATTGATTCACCACTGATGGGAGGGCCAGCAGATTTTACAGTCAAGGTGCGAGGCGCACAACCTGGCTTGTCTAATTTAATAGGGTTTTATGCTGAGGAGCACTTTAGAGCTGACACTACTCAGATACAAGCAGATGGAACAATAAGATTCCAAAAGCCAGATGGTTATCCCCAAGGATTTTACTATGTGTCTTATGCAGAGAATCAATATGTACAGATACTACTCAGCGATGATCAAACCTTTAAGATAGAAGCAGATATATCAAATATACCTGGTACTATCCAAGCGTCGGGATCTGATGATATAGAAGCATACTATGCGAACCAAAAATTTGAACAAACCTATAATGCAGAGTATAGTGCTCTTGGCCAACAATTAAAAGCCGCAGAAGGGACAAGTGGCGAAGCAGCATTAAAAGAAAAGCAAAAACAAATGCTTGCTAGTAGGGATGCGCATCTTGATGGATTATTTAAGAAGTATCCTAATAGTTTATTTGAGTCTTTTAAGAAGGCAGGGCAGAACCCAACGATAAGAGAGGATGTACCTGATGATAAAAAAGTAGGATTCTACCGTAGAGAGTTTTGGGATAATGTAGATTTTTCGGATAAGAGATTGCTTAGGACGCCAGTAATAAATAACAAGCTCAAAAGATATTTTGATGAGTTGACTGCGCAGAATCCTGATTCTATACTCTCTAGTGCATATAGTTTAGTAGATCGTACGATAAGTGCTCCAGAGTATAATATGTTCTTTGTCAATTGGCTTATGAGGAAGTATGAACCAGGGAAAGTAACGCTGATGGATGCAGAGGCTATCCACGTGAGACTTACACAAAGATATATCACTAAAGAAAAGGCATTCTGGGCAGATAGCATGGAGGTGTATGCTCTCCAAAATAGAGCTTATGAGATGGGTCAAAGTCTTGTCGGTATGGCTGGTCCTAATGTTACAGCCCAAGATCTGGATGGTAACACTCATACACTTCTAGATAAGACAGCAGATTATCTTGTTGTATACTTATTTACACCTAGCTGTGAGCATTGTATGGAGCAGACTCCTAAGCTCATAGATTGGTATAATGAGTGGAAAAATAAAGGAGCAGATGTATACGCCATTGCAATCGATACAGATGAGCAGGAGCTAAGAGAATATGTGAAGAAAACAGGAATGCCATTCTCTTATATCTATGATTCTACAAATCGATCAATTTATGCTAAGTACTATGTCAATGTGACTCCAGAGTTATATGTACTTAACAAAGACCGTAAGATTATAGGTAAGAACTTAAAGGTGTTCCAAATAGAAACAATTATAAATCAGGATAAGGCGAAAGGTTAATTTTACTTTGTCACTAGTAAAAGTGTTTCTTATTATCATTTTTGCGTCTTAAGGTTAACATTCCTTTTTTATGGTGTTATGATTAAGAAGCAAATAGTTTTCTCTCTTATTGTTTATGCTGCGATATTCTTCTCAGCATGCTCATCTCCCAAATCGCTCACCGAGATTGCAAAGTCTGATTATGTAGAAGAAGCAGTTTCACCTTACTATACTAATCCAAAATCAGACCTTGTCTTTTCATTCAAGATTGCTAAGGGGAGTATGAGTGATTCACTTGATATTATCTTAGATAGTTTATTGGTAGGTACTACCGAGTTAGAGGATTATGGTGTAAAACTAGCGTTGAGCAGATTTGATAGTTCGCAGATCAAGATGGTCGGTAGAGCTTTGAGTATAGATGTTCCTTTGAATGTTGTTTTATTCAAAACAACGATGCTTGGCACACTCACTGCTGCAGGTAAAATTGTAATGAAGTTTGAGAGTGATTTAGATATTGATCCCAATTGGAATCTTATTTCGTTTACAACACTTGATGATCATGAGTGGATACAGGAGCCTAAATTTAGAGCTGGTATTTTTTCGATTCCTATAACTAGAATAACAGATGGAGTTATTCGTAGAACAAAGGATTTTATGACTAGAGGTATAGATGAAAGTTTAAAAGAAAATTTTTCGCTGAGGGAATATGTTGATGAAGTCACTGATATATTGCTTACTCCTTACAAGTTGGATAGCACTTTTGGCGGCTGGATATATATGATGGCGGATAGTACTTTTCTTGCTCCAGCAATTGACGAAAAAGATTATAGCTGCAGTAAATTTTATGCGCCTATGTACATGAAGGTGCAGTCAACTTACCCATATGATATTAATAATGAGAGTATTTCGCCTCCGATATTCTCTTGGAATAATAATATTCCAGATAGCACTAAGTTTAGAGTGAGGGTCGATATGAGATATGATTATCTCACCGAGTTAGCAAAGAAAAATTTTCTCAATCAAACTTTTAAGAATGGAGATAAGGAAGTCAAAATAGAAGACTTAATTATTTACGGAGAAGACAACTTGCTTAAGGTGGCGTGCAAAACATCTGGATCATTTAATGGGAATGTAATCATAGGTGGAATACCAGTTTATGAGGATAATATCTTACAAGCCAAGAATCTAGATCTTGATATCAAAACGAAAAACATTTTCCATAAGACTGGTTCTTTTCTCGCGAAGGGATTTATAAGAAATCAGTTGAACAAGATATTATACTTTGATATTACTGATTATCTACAGCAAGCTAAGGATGAGATAGAACTCAAACTATCCGACCTTAAAGATTCTCATCATATCACTGTAGATATAGGGTGGGGAGAGATTGATATTAACTCTATCCAAATCAAAGAC
>CALFUQ010000042.1 GCA_937929885.1 uncultured Saprospiraceae bacterium | reverse complement strand
TAAATGAATAGAATTTACTCCCTCTTATTTTTAGTCTTTTTGTTGCCTTTTGCTATTCAGGGGCAAAGTATACAGACGGAGTTTGGCAAGAATCGGGTACAATATCATGACGACTTTAAAAAGTGGTGGTCTTATGAAACTGAAAACTTCATAACCTACTGGTATGGCAAAGGCAGAAATGTAGCTCATACCGTAGTGCAGATGGCAGAGCTCGACTACAATGAGATTCAAAATATAATGGAGCATCGTATCAATGATAAAGTAGAGATCATAGTCTTCTTAGATGTTTCTGATATGAAGCAGAGTAACATTGGATCTGAGGAGAGCTTTGTAAGCATAACTGATCAGACCAAAACTGATGGTAATAAGATGTTTGTTTACTTCGATGGTAATCACAAAAATCTAAGGCGGCAGATTAGAGAAGGAATCGCAGACGTATTTCTTAACTCTATGTTTTCGAATGGTAGCTTACAAGAAATGGTACAAAGTGCCATCAAACTCCATGTGCCACCATGGTACGAGAGAGGAATCATATCCTACGCTGGTACGCCATGGGACGAATTAATCGATGATGAACTAAGAGACATCTGGGATCGCAAAAATGGTAAGTTTAGAGATTTTAAAAAAATATCAGATGAATATCCTAAAATCGCTGGTCATTCATTTTGGTATTTTATAGATCAACTATACGGCAAATCTACTATTGCAAATCTGCTATATCTCACAAGAATAAATAGAGACTTAGACGAAAGCTTCTTGTTTGTACTAGGTATTAAGTTTGAAAGGGTAATAGAAGAATGGAAAAGCTTCTATGATGAAAAGTACGGCAAGGAAGAGGGTGTGTTTGAACTTTCTAACAGTGAGGTTAATTTAAAAAATAAAGATCACGCTCCAGTTAGTTTATTGAAGTTTAGTCCTGATGGAAACTTCCTAGCTTATGCACACAATAACCTTGGTGCTACTGAGATAAGGTTGAGGAGTACGACCACTGGTGATGAGAAGCGATACTTTAAGTATGGCTATAAAAACAATTTTCAAGAGACAGATTATAATTATCCACTTCTTGCCTGGAATGCTGATGGCACAGAAATAACTATTATCTATGAACATCGAGATAAAATTAAGCTAAGAAAAATATTAGTTGCTACTGAGGAATACGTCGAACAAACTATCCCAGAAAACTTTCATAGAATATTTAGTTTTGACTATATCAGCGAAGATGAATACTTACTATCAGCATCTACAGACGGTTACTCAGATCTTTATGTTTACAATGCTAAATCAAGGGGGGATGAAAGAATCACAGAAGATTTTTATGACGATCTAGATGTTTCTTACGTAGAAATTAATGGTGCAAAAGGAGCCTTGTTTTCTTCTAATAGAACAAACTTGAAAGCTACCACCGAACAGATAGATACTATACTACCTCTTGGTAATTATAATGTTTACTTCTACCCTTTTGAGGAGGGCTCTGATGAATTACAGCAGCTTACATTCGGTAAAAGTTTTGATAATCGGTATCCTCAACTTATAGACAGTTATCATATATCGTATTTAAATCTAAGTAATGGAATTAATAATATTCATCGCAAACAGTTAGGTGCTAACACTCAACCTGCAATTGTAACTAATCTTGATCGTAATATTATAAGATATCACAAGGACCCTTCATCTGAGCTTTACGCCTATACATTATATGATGATGAGGCTTATAGAACCTACTTAGACACCATCCCAAGTGGAGTAAACTCAAAAGTTTACATCACAGACTTCTCTAAGCGCAAGTCCGCAGCTAGCGCGGAGACAACTATTGGCATATTTGAACTACAGCCTGAAGAGAAAGAAGAGTTGATGGAAGAGGGTTTTATGTTTCAATCGGAGTTTGAGGATCCTGCGGTCATAGAATCACTCGAATTAGAATCTACCAATCAAAACAACGAAAGTACTGTTTTCGGACCTGTAAATGATACGAAGGAGTTAGATGTAATTGAATTTGAACCAAATAGGGCTATCGCTGCAAGAACCAGATTTAAACTAGAAGATGTAACTACTAAACTTGATAATCAAATCTTATTCGAAGGGCTAGAAAGTTTTGCGGGAGATGATAAAGAATTGACTAATGCACCGATGGGTTTCTTAATCAAAGCGAAGACAATAGACCTTTTCGAAGATTATGAAATAACGGCAGGCATAAGAATCCCAACTAGATTTAATGGGGCAGAGCAATTTGCAATTTTGGATAATAACAAAGCACTAATAGACCACAGGTTTGCTTTGTACCGAAAATCAGAAAGCAACAGAATAGATGAATTTACTCCACCGCAGACCCAGAAGCGATCTACCATGCTCGGTCAATATCGGGCTAAATATCCCTTTGATGTTTATCGTAGTATAAGTGCTATGGGGACTGTAAGGTTTGATAAGCTGTTTCTCCTAGCCTCTGATGCTTTCTCTGCCAATACTTCTCCTGAAAATGAAAAACGCTTAGGTTTAAAAGTCGAATACATCTACGATAATACGATTGATATAGATCTTAATGTGAAACATGGAACGCGGTATAAGATTTATTCGGAGTTCTTAAATAGGTTCAATATTCAATTTGCTGATGGTTTTGAGTTTGATGCTAGCAGAGGGTTTACTGGAGTGTTAGGGTTTGATGCTCGACATTATATTCCGATTCTTGGGCATGGGGTTTTAGCGCTGCGAGGTGCAGGTGCAACTTCTGTTGGCAATGATAAGATTCTATATTACTTAGGTGGCTCTGATGGTTCAGTCCTCTCAAAATTTAACCAAGACACGCCTATCCCTCAGGATAAAAACTTCTCCTATAAAGTTATAGCTCCTCACCTTAGAGGCTTTGATACTAACATCAGAAACGGAAGTACTTTTGTCTTAGGGAATGCCGAGCTACGTATTCCAATCTTCCAATACTTCATGCGAAAAACAAATCGATCTACTTTCCTCAGGAATTTCCAAATCGTAGGATTTGCAGATATCGGTACCGCATGGCATGGTCTCACTCCTAATAGTGCAGATAATCCGATTAACTCTGTGACCATAGTACAACCGCCTGTAATAAGAGTAGATGTAAAGTATTTTAGAGATCCACTTGTAATGGGTTATGGTGGTGGTCTTAGAGCTTCTTTACTTGGTTACTTCTTGAGGATAGACTATGCTTATGGGGTAGAATCAAGGACGATTCAAAAGCCTAAGTTGTACTTATCTGTTGGAACAGATTTTTAGTTTGATTAGCTAGCTTCTGTAGCCCTCATCTTCTCTGCATTCTCTGCAACTTGTAACGCTTCTATTATCCCTCCAATATCCCCATCTAAAATTTTGTCAAGGCTATAAAGTGTTAGATTAATTCTATGATCAGTTACTCTGTTTTGAGGATAATTGTACGTACGTACTTTATCTGATCGATCACCTGAACCTACAAGAGACTTCCTTTTCTCTTTTTGCTCTGCGTGGCTTTTTTCACGTTGGGCCTCTTGGATCTTTGTATACAATCTTTGGAGCGCTATCTCTCTGTTTTTATGTTGTGATCTAGAGTCTGTGCTTTCTGATACGATACCCGTAGGTAAGTGAGTGAATCTTACTCCTGATTCCGTTTTGTTGACATGCTGCCCTCCTGCTCCACTCGCTCTGAAGGTATCTGTCCGTAGATCATCTTTCTTGATATCGATATCTTCTTCTTCCCACTTAGGCATAACAGCCACAGTTGCGGCTGAAGTGTGGACTCTTCCTTGAGACTCTGTCTGTGGTACTCGCTGGACCCGATGTGCTCCTGATTCAAACTTAAGTCTACCAAACACATCATTACCAAATACCTCTAAGGAGATCTTATTGTAACCTCCTACAGTACCTTCATTAAGATTAAGCACCTCTACCTTCCACTTCTGTGTCTCGAAGTATTTAGTATACATTCTATAAAGGTCCCCTGCAAAAATACTTGCCTCGTCTCCACCTGCGCCTGATCTTATCTCGAAAACAACATTCTTAGAATCCTCTGGATCCTTAGGGATTAGCATTATTTTGATCTCTTCCTCTAGCTCTTCTCTTTTAGCATTTAAAGTTTGTAATTCCCCTTTAGCCATCTCTCTCATCTCTGCATCATCGTCCTTAACCATCTCTTCTGATGAAGCAATATTTTCTAATACATTATTGTATTCTAGGTAAGCATCATTAATCCCTTGAAGGCTCTTGTACTCCTTGTTAGTCTTCATGAACAGTTTCTGATTTGTCACGACTTCTGGATCAGAAAGCTTTTCTTGAAGGTCTAGAAAATGACCGTGGATTGCTTTTAACTTTTCTATCATTTTGGTTCTAATTGGAAATTATATTTCAAACGAGATTGCTATGTATTGATCAGTCATAATTTTTATCAAAAATTCCGCCAGATCAGCTTTGGGTTTTTCTTTGCCCTCATTTCATACGGAGCTACAATAATGTGACGCCTACAGTGTCTTACAAATCTTCTCCCAATCAAACACTATAGATTTTCATAAAAATAAAAAAGCCAAGCCATACTAGGCTCAGCTATATAAAAAAATATATTTTTTGAAGCTATCTAAATTTATTCTTAATCCTCTGGATTAAATCTTGAGGTACACCAGGAGAT
>CALFUQ010000041.1 GCA_937929885.1 uncultured Saprospiraceae bacterium | reverse complement strand
CATGTTAGGCACAAACTCATCGATTAATTCTTGACTTCCAAAAGTTGTAATTAATCCTGCAGCACCAGTCGTCAGACCTAGATATCCACCGATGTTATTATTAGCTGCACCCTGTATAAAACTGCACGCTCCGTGCACTATATGTGGCATCTGAGATCCACCATGATCATAATCAAAAGAAGAACCGATATATCCATTCTCTCCACCAAACTTCATCACTTCTGCAATAGCAGGATGAGAGGTAACTCTACCGTCTACAAACTTGCATGGTTGCTCATCCATCTCTCGGTAAGTAGGATAATATACTTTATCGGTATAATCCTTTTGGGCATCCAAAAGCATATCCACAGACTCTGCATCATAATCGGCGTATCTGTCTAATTTTAAAATTTCTGAAAGATCATTGACATCATGAAGCAAAAACTTCAGTGTGTCCATATTCATATATTCCGCCATGATTTTTAGGTTTGATTTTAAAAACTATACTTAAAGTTAAATTATTAACGGCAATTACTCAATACTAATTATAGATACTTGTACTAAGTAATGGATAATCAGCTAATTATAACTAAATTAAACGCTTACTTTGGGTAAGTTTTTAGTATGAATATTAAAGAAATAACTACGGACAGAGGATTGTTTAGCTATAGAGAATATGGCAAAACTGATGGTAATCACCTGGTAACTATTCATGGCTGGCCAGAGACTAGTTATTGCTGGCACCATGCTGCACTCCATCTCCAGGAGAAGTATCATATCATCTCAGTAGATCTGAGAGGGACTGGAGGAAGTAATAGAGATCTTGATAAATCAAAATATGGAAAGGATCATTTAGCGCTTGATGTCATATCAATGCTAGATCAATTAGGAATAGATAGCTTCTACTTAGCAGGCCATGATTGGGGAGGAGGAGTAGCTCAAGAGATAGCATTCAAAGTCGCATCTCGCATTAAAAAATTATGTGTCCTAGATTTTCCAATTATCACAAATCATATCGGTCAAGCTGCAGCATACAAGGTATTAGGCAAAAAATTATTCTACCCTTTTTGGTACCAATTTTTTCTCAATTTAAGAGATCTTCCTGAGGCATTAATAGCAGGCAAAGAGGAGGTTTGGGTAAGGTTTTTCATGAGAGGAATGGCTAGTGATATACCTGAAGAAAGTGTAATGGAATATGTGCAATCGTATCAAGTAGAAGGAAGTATAACTTGTGCAGCAAATCTATATCGTACGATGTCTAGTGATATAGTAAGATGGAAATCTCTGCAAAATCAAATGATCGAGATACCGACACTAATCATCCGAGGGAGTAAGGATCCAGTTATTATCGAAGAATATTTTGAGGGAATAGAAAATTGTATTTCGGATGTACAATTGAAATCCATCGAAGCTGGACACTTTGTGGTAGACGAAAAGCCCAAGGAGGTAGCGAGCCTATTATCAGCTTTTTTCTCATAGCCCCTTGAGGACCTTGCAAGTAGTATAACTTCTTGATTTAAATTAATAGATACTAACAATTTATAAACCAGCCTCAAATTATTGACTTGATAGATTATCTTAGACCACATGAGTAGCAAGGGAGAGACAGGCGATAATTATCTTCAGATATTTCCACATGTAGAGTTGGAGGAGGGAATCTATGAAGGTCAGAAAATGACTAGTGGTGTCACTGTCTTCAAAGGGATAAGGTATGCTAAAGCACCTGTAGAGGAGTTACGATGGAAAGCACCAGAACCAATTAAGCCATTTAAAAGAGTTAAGAAAGCACTCAAGTTTGGCCCTGGATGTCCGCAGCCTGAAGGCTCAGTACACTTCTACGCAAGAGCTGAGAAGTTAGCAGGACTACCCGAAGGCTCTATGAGCTGGGCACCCGAGAATCAAGATGAAGACTGTTTATTTCTAAATATCTGGACCCCAAAAATTTCAGCATCAGCAAGAATGCCTGTCATGGTCTGGATCCATGGTGGAGCTTCTGTCTTTGGAGCATCTCATAATCCTTTGTATGATGGAGAGAGATTAGCCCATGAGAAAGGTGTAATCCTTGTAAGTATAAATTACAGACTCGGCGTGTTTGGTAATATGGCACACCCGCTCCTAACAGCAGAATCAGAATCTAACTCCTCAGGCAACTATGGTCTAATGGATCAAATAGCAGCCCTCGAATGGATCAAAGAGAACATCGATAGCTTCGGAGGCAACCCATACAACATCACCATCTTCGGACAATCTGCTGGAGGTCGTGCAGTACTAAATTTAATGTCATCTACTTATGCTAGTGGATTATTCCGTAAAGCGATAGCACAAAGCCCATGGGATGGCGAGCACCATTATCGACAATTAAAATCAAAAGTAGGACACTTAGATAGCGCAGAAGATGTGGGCGTTAAAATCTCTGAAAACCTTGGATTAACAGATGATAATGATTTGCTCGATAAACTACGATCAACATCATCAGAAGAGCTCATTGAAGCAGCTAAAAAAATCGATAAGCCAGGAACAGTATTCGCTCCTATCATCGACGGTTATATTTTAGAATATCATCCATTCCGAATCTTTGCGAATGGTTTACAAAATAAAGCATCCTTGATCATTGGCTTGACGGCAAATGAAGCAGATATCTTTTTGACGAAAGAATATTTTGAAAGCGCAGACGAATACACCAAGTATATCAACGCTACTTTCGGACCGCTAGCAGATAAATTTTTAAAACTTTATCCTGCATCTGATGACAGTACTGAACGTAGAAATCAAATGCTTAATTTATTTTCCGATAGACATTTCCTGACCCCAGCTCTGTATGCAGCAAATGAAAACACCAAAATATCAGACACCTGGTTATACTATTTTAAATATGTAGAACCACATTTTACGCCCGAAGCTTTAGCGGACAAAAACACAACCATCGGTGCTTATCACGGAGGAGAAATAAAAAAGGTATTTGGCAAACCAGACAAGAACTATCCTGCAGCGGAATCAATTTCTGAAGCTATGATGACCTACTGGACTAACTTTGCTAAAACAGGAAACCCTAATGGAGAAAATGTCCCTGTGTGGGATTCATATAACAAAACTCCACAGACTTATTTGGCAATAAACGATAAGATTAAACAAGAGAAAAAGCTAAATAACAAAAGATTTAAGCTCTTCAAAAAGCTTATAGAAAACATGATTTAAAATACTTTAATAAATACTTCAAATGAGTAGAATAAAAAAACAATTTGACCTAACAGGTAAAGTAGCTATCGTAACAGGAGCAAGTAAAGGCATCGGAGAAAGCATCTGCTGGGGCCTTGCAGAACATGGCGCTAAAGTAGTGGTAAGCAGTAGAAAGCAAGACGCCGTAGACAAGGTTGCTAGCGAATTAAAAGCTGCAGGTTATGATGCCATAGGCATAGAAGCCCATGTCGGAAAAATGGAGCACTTGGAAAACTTAGTAGAAAAAACCAAAGCGCAGTATGGAGGAGTAGATATACTAGTAAATAATGCAGGGACCAATCTTGCTTACGGTCCGATAGATCAGATGAATGAAGCGATGTATACAAAGATTATGGATGTCAATGTAAAGTCAATCTTATTCTTGAGTAATCTATGCTATCCATCTATGAAAGAAAGAGGTGGCGGAAGTATCATCAATGTAGCATCTGTAGCTGGACTTAAACCAGGGCTTGGTATGGGAGTATACAACACCAGTAAATCTGCCGCTGTAATGTTAACTCAGTCACAAGCACTTGATTGGGGACCATTTAATATCAGGTCTAATGCATTGTGCCCAGGCTTGGTAAAAACTAAGTTAAGTGAAGCGCTATGGACAAATGAAAAGCTGCTACACCAAGTAGAAAATCAATTAGCACTACGCAGAATGGCAGTGCCAGATGAGATGGCAGGATTAGCAGTATTTTTAGCATCTGATGCTTCTAGCTACTGTACTGGTGGAGCCTTTACGGCAGATGGTGGACACATGGTTTCTTAATACAATTCATAATTCGAATTACAATATCTAATACTTCTAAAATGACTAATAAAGCATACAAAACTCATCTTGATACACTCGCAGAGCTAAAAGATAAAGTGGGTCAAGAGATAGGATTGACAGAGTGGGTAACGATAGAGCAAGATAGGATCAACGACTTTGCAACCACAACAGAAGACAACCAATGGATACATATCAATCCAGAGATGTCTAAACAGTTTTCTCCATATGGCGCACCTATAGCACACGGATTTTTAGTGCTTTCATTAGCGCCAAAATTTTCTTACGAAACACTTACGATTGGTAATGTGGTTATGGGCGTAAACTATGGTTGTGATAAAGTAAGATTCCCTAATGCTACCAAAGTAGGTGCTAAGCTAAGAGGCAGGGTCAAAGTAGCAGACTATATGGATCTACCAGGAGGTGCCAGATACAAGATGGAAATCACTTTTGAGTTAGAAGGAGAAGAAAAACCTGCTTGCGTTGCCATCATGGTTGCACAAGCCCATACAGGTGATGAGAAGCAGGCAGCGCAAGTAGCCAAACTTAATAAGATGGCTGATGCAGCCGCGGCAACTACCACTTCTGCTGATGGAGATGGAGATGAGGTCCTCTATGCAGTAAAAGATAATATCGCGTCTATCACCTTGAATAGACCAGACAGGTATAATGGTATCAATCAAAAATTACTACAAGGATTATTTAAATCATTCATGAAAGCAAGGGATGATGACAATGTAAAAGTGATTGTACTATCAGGTAATGGGAAAGGGTTTTGTGCTGGAGCTGATATGGGAGATTTTAGTCAGACCGGAACTGGAGCTGATGTAAGAAATTTTTTAAATACTTACTACAGAACTACGCTTGAGATGATCATGGATACTAACAAACCTACGATTGCTGCAATCCAAGGTGCAGCAGCAGGTGCGGGTACAGGATTTGCCTTGGCTTGTGATTTTAGAGTCATGGATGAGAGTGCATCTTTTGCATTCGTGTTTAGCAATATCGGATTGGTAGCTGATAATGGTGCTGGTTGGTTATTACAAAGAGCCGTAGGATATAGTAAGGCATTAGAGTATTGTCTTGAAGCACAAAAAATTCCTGCTGCAGAGTGCCACCAAGTGGGACTAACCAACAAATTAGTAGAGAATGGCAAAGCGCTAGAGACAGCTATGGAGTGGGCTAATAAATTAAATACTAAAGCTCCCCTTGCCATACGAGCGCAGAAGGAAATACTAAAGTTCGCAGTTAACAATAATCTCATGGATACCTTTGCGGAGGAGGCTAAGCACCAAGGTAAATTAATCGAGAGCAAAGATCATAAAGAAGGGGTGGAAGCTTTCTTAAGTAAACGCAAACCTAAATTTACTGGAGCATAGTGAGTACAATAACTTATATCAGACATGGGCAGGCATCGCTATTTTCAGATGATTATGATAATCTATCAGAAACTGGTTGGCATCAAGCAGAACTACTAGGAAACTACTTCGCAGAGCAAGATGTCCAGATTGATAAGATATTTTTAGGCCCTCTTAAGCGTCATCGGCAAACCCTAGAAGGCATCCAAAAAGGGATGACCGCAAAGGGCAGAACGCTAAACTTAGAACCAGTGATTTTAGAGGGGTTAAAGGAGCATAAGCTACCTGAAATCTTAAGATTAGTCACTCCTAAATTGATAGCGTCTAATGAAGAGATCAAAGAAATCTCTAAACAACCAACACCCACTGCCCTCGAGAAAAAGAAAGTACATTTTAGATTATTTGAAAAAGTTTTTCTCATGTGGGCTAATGGAGAAATTGATAATCTCTATGAAGGCTATCATAGCTTTAAAGAGTTTAGAGCAGAAGCAAATGGTGCATTAGAACACATCAAATCCAATACTAATAAAGGAGA
>CALFUQ010000040.1 GCA_937929885.1 uncultured Saprospiraceae bacterium | reverse complement strand
GTGTAGAGTATTTTCATAAGCAACCAATGTTTTCTTGTTTAAGTGGGACTATAGGCATGTCAGCTTTTTTTTATAAAGACATACGTTGTTATAAGAATGGTTGGTGAGTTATTGTTTTTTTATAATGCCAAGCGATTTGTGATGGATTGGGCTTGAGGATAAGCTAGGAATTCTGTATGTATGACAACGGTTAATCTTTGAAAAGTATAAGAGAAGTAGTCTAGTTTTTCAGATGAGTAAAACCTATTCAGTAAATTTTGTGAAAATCCTTACTTTAGTTTAAAGCTTCACCAATTTAAAAAAGAAAAACGATGACTAAACACAACCTGATCATAGCATTCTGTTTTCTGCTATCACAAATGTTCATAGTGGAAACAGCAGATGCACAGACAAATTCTCAAAGAGATGCTAACATGGTTTTCGATACCTCGCTCTATGCAGGGATGAAGTACCGTAATGTTGGTCCATTTAGAGGTGGGCGTTCTACGGCTGTGGCAGGATATGCTGATCGTCCTTTTGAGTTTTTGATGGGCACTACGGGAGGAGGCGTCTGGCAAACAGATGACGCTGGTAGTAACTGGGACAATATCACGGATGGTTATTTCGGAGGTTCGATAGGTGCGGTAGCAGTAGCTGATTCGGATCCTAGCATTATCTACGTCGGTGGTGGTTCTGCAGACCCCAGAGGAAATACTTCCGCAGGCAGAGGAGTCTATAAATCCATGGACGGTGGTAAGACTTGGGCGTTTAGTGGATTAAGAGAAGCTGGACAAATAGGCAAGATTCGGGTACATCCCAAAGATGCTAATTTGGTTTACGTCGCTGCCTTAGGTCATGTCTTCGGAGCCAACAAGGAGAGAGGCATATTCAGATCAAAGGATGGGGGACAAAATTGGGAACATGTCTTGTATCTATCAGATGAGACGGGAGCAGTTTCTATAGCTATGAATCCGAGTAACCCGAGAGAGATCTATGCGGGTATGTGGCGAGCAGAACGCAAGCCATGGTCGATGATTAGCGGTAGTGAAGAGAGTGGAGTTTACAAGTCAATGGATAGTGGTGACACTTGGAAAAAGCTTGAGGGTGGTCTTCCAGAAGGAATGGTAGGTAAGGTAGGGGTCACGGTATCCCCAGCGAACCCTGATCGAGTCTGGGCCATCATAGAAGCAGAGCCTGCAGGAGGTGTCTATAGATCTGATGACGCTGGGAAGACTTGGAAACGCACCAATAAAGAAAACAAACTTAGACAACGTGCATGGTACTACACCCATGTGGTGGCCGATACTAAAAATCCTAATACGGTCTACGCACTAAATACCAGACTTTATAGATCGATAGATGCAGGGAAGACTTTTGAAGTGATACAGGTACCTCATGGTGATGTGCATGATCTGTGGATCAATCCTACGAATCCAGAGATCATGGTAGTCGCTAATGATGGCGGTGCGCAGGTGACGCTTAACAATGGGAAAAGCTGGTCTACTTATTATAATCAACCTACTGCGGAGTTGTATGGCGTTGTCGTTGACAATGGATTTCCTTATAGACTTTATGGTGCTCAGCAAGATAATACTACGATCACTGTACCTTCATGGATTTCTGCTAATTCTCTTCATCCTAAGCAAGAGTGGTATTCGGTAGGAGGATGTGAGACGGGGCCTATCGCCTTGCATCCTGATTATCCTGAGGTGATTTATGCTGGTTGCTACGGTGGAGTGATGGATCGCTACGACCTGGAGACAGAAGACGTGCAGAATGTGATGAGCTATCCCCAACTACAATTAGGTGAAGCTGCCAAAAATATGAAGTACCGATTCCAATGGGTATCTCCGATGGCTGTTTCCCTGCATGATAGAAATGAGATTTTTCATGGTAATCAACATGTGATGCGCTCTAAGAATGGTGGCAAAAATTGGGAGGAGATGAGTCCAGACCTAACCACTAATACACCTGAGCATCAGGATTATTCTGGAGGGCCGATTAATCATGATATTACAGGCGTAGAAATATACAATACCGTATTTGCGATTACACCTAGTCCGCACACTGCTGGCACAGTCTGGGCAGGTACTGATGACGGACGAGTACATATCACACAAAACGATGGAGATACATGGCAAGAGATTACACCTTCAGGTTGTCCTCAGTATGGGACTGTCAATCATATTGAGGTGTCGTCTCATAAAGCTGGGCGAGCTTTCGTAGCAGTACAGAAATATCGTTTTGATGATTTCAGACCATACATTTTTATGACCAATGATTATGGGAAGACATGGAAGACTTTGACCAATGGAAATAACGGGATACCTGCAGATTACCCTGTGAGAGTGGTAAGAGAAGATCCTGATAAAAAGGGACTACTATATGCTGGGACGGAGTTTGGATTATTTGTTTCTTTTAATGAAGGAAAGAATTGGCAGCCCTTGCAAATGAATATGCCGATCACACCGATCACAGACCTTAGGGTTCATCAAAAAGATTTAGTGATGTCTACCCAAGGAAGATCGTTTTGGATATTGGATGATATCTCACCACTACATGAATTGACTGCAGAGATAGCTGATGCCAATGCTCACTTATTTGCACCGAGACCAGCTTACCGTATGAATGCTTTGGCTAGTAGAGGAGAATATTCTCCAGAGCAAAAACCGAAAGGTGCAATTATCTATTATAATCTGAAAGAAGGAGAGGAGGCAGTGAAGATTGAGATCAAAACACCTGATGGTGAATTTGTACGTGGCTATTCGAGTGATTCGATAATGGCTAAAGAATTCCAAACGCCGATATTGAAAAGCAAATCTGGCATGCAACGTATCAATTGGGACTTGAAATTTGAAGGCCCAACTTTTGTAGATGGTGCTGTCATCTGGGGTTACAAGGGTGGTGTTAAAGCGCCCCCTGGCATCTATCATGTAATCCTTACCCAAGGAGACAAAACCCTCACTCAAAAGCTAGAAGTAAAACCCGACCCAAGAATTAAGAACATAGATCCCGCTGACTATCAAGAACAACTGGTCACAGGCTTAGACGTGAGAAATGCGATAACCCAAATGCACAAGAACATACAAGAACTTAGAGATATCAAAGAGCAGATCGATTGGGTAAGCAAGCGCTCGGGCGATACAGAAATAGAAGAGCTAGCTGCCAAGTTAACTAAAGAACTCAGTGACTTTGAAAACCAGCTTATGCAGACCAAAAACGAAAGTAATCAAGATCCGATTCGTTTTGCTCCACGTCTGGATAATCAGATGGTCGAACTTTATAGCTACATCACTGGCGATGATGGATATATATCTGGCGGTGCCGAAGGTAAACCTAAAAAGGCAGCCCTAGATCGCAAAGAAACAATCGATAAAGAATGGAGTGATGTTAAACTCAAAATGGACATAATAGTTAGAGAAAGCATAACCTCCTTCAATGACTTAACTGCTAAGAAGAAGTTACAAGCTATACAGATTAAGGAAAGGCCGTAGAGATTTGTTTGGGTAGGAATGTTTTAGCCCTTACGGCTAAGTGTTTGATTGATGTTTGCTTAGGGCGATGCCCAAAGCAATGTTATGGTAGTCTTGTAGGTTATCAATAAATAGGTTTGAATATAATACCACGGTTCATAGGCAGGAAACAGTCTGTATGGATTTGTGTATTGTTATAGTGCTAATTCCTAAACTGATTTAAAACCAAGCATAGTCTGAAAGGCCATAATACATCCTTCGTTCATTATATGCTGTATCGTGCGATCAATTCAGCTGCGATTTAGTTTGCAGATTTGATATTGGTCAAATTAACAATCCCGTAGAACAACTAGCTTTGCAACTTAAACTTACTACAACAAATGATAAACATAATTGGAGCAGGAATAGGTGGACTTACAACAGCGATCGCCCTCCAACAAAAAAATATCCCATCTAGAATCTACGAACAATCAGATAAGCTTAAACCAGTCGGTGCAGGTATATTATTAGCTAACAATGCGATGCAGGTTTATGATAGATTGGGCTTACGGGAGGAACTAGAAGCGAAGGGCAACTACATCGCCACATTGAAAGTAGTAGATGTCCAACTCAAGCCCATGTCCGTGATAGATCTTAAGTATTTTGAGCAAAAGTATGGTGTAAAGAATATTGCGATTCATAGAGGCGCACTGCAAGAGATACTAGCGAGTAAGGTCAGGGATCATTTACATCTTGGGCATAAGCTAGAGAAGATGGAGCAACAAGATGGTCAGTATCAGCTATGTTTTAAGGAGCAAAGCAATCTACTGGTAGACAATGTAATCGGAGCAGACGGTATCAATTCCCTGATTAGGAATGCTATTTTCCAGAGTAAAATCAGAGATTCCCACCAGATGTGTTGGAGAGGATTAGCAGATTATACCTTACCCAGTCAATACACTCATGAGTTTAACGAATCCTGGGGTGCGAATGCAAGATTTGGTTTTGCACAGATAGCCCCAAAGCTCGTTTATTGGTTTGCTGTTGTAGGTCATCAAGATCAGCCCTCTGATACACAGGATTGGCAATCCTACTATGAGGACTTTCATCCTATGGTACTAGAGCTATTAGCTGCAACAGATGCTGCTAAAATCCATAAAGCAAAATTAGAAGACCTTAAACCTATGCCATCTTGGACGCAAGATAAAGTCTGTCTCATAGGTGATGCTGCTCACGCCACCACACCCAATCTAGGGCAGGGTGCAGGACAGGCAATCGAAGATGCATATTGCTTAGCCGAGTGTGTAGTTATAGAGGATGACCTAGCAAAGGCCTTCCAACGATTTCAAAATAGAAGACAATCTAAGGTCAATAAGATCGTAAATACAAGTTGGTCTATAGGTAAGATTGCTCATCTAAAAAATCCATTGACAAGAGGGTTGAGAAATGCAGTGTTGAAGATCACTCCTGCTTTTGTAAGTAAAAATCAATCTGCATCAGTGTTTGAGTTGGTGTGATGCTACTGTTTCATATATTCTGATACTCTCTTCTTGTAGCTGCTACCTATTGGAATCTCTTTTGTATTGATCTCAATATCATGTTGCGTATAGGCTGTGATCTTGGTTGTGTTGACTATGAAAGACCGATGTATTCTTAGGAATGTTTCAGGCAACAAATTTTCATATTTAGTAATTGTTGCTTTGGAGATCAGATTTTTATCCTCGGTATGTATCCTTACATAATCCTTGATACTCTCTACATAGATTATATCTTCTAGATGTACTTTTACATTCTTCTTGTCAGCATATACATATATGGAGCTTGACTTAGCAGGTTGAGGTTTTTCAACACCTCTCTGTTGGGTTATGCTAGAGTTGAGTTTGATATATTTTGAAATAGATTTAAAAAATCTATTAAAGGAAATAGGCTTTAGTAAGTAGTCTACCACATCTACATCATAACTATCAAAAGCATACTTTCTAAAGGCGGTGGTCAAAATAACTTGTGGAGGATTCGATAAGGATTTTAAGAAGTCGATACCATTCATCTCAGGCATTTCGATATCAAGAAAGAGTAAGTCAACTGTAAAATTGTTAACGGCTTGTAAAGCCTCCATGGCATCAGGACAAGTTCTGACGAGTTCTAGTTGTGGGACGCGCTCAATATATTCTTTGATGACTTCAATGGCTAACGGTTCGTCATCTACTATTAAACATTTGATAGTTTGATTCACAATGTGATGCTTAAGTTGACTTTAAATTGTTCTTCTGATTCTATAGATTTCAATGTATGCTTTTCTGGGTATTGTAAGGACAGTTGCCTTTCTATATTTGTTACACCTATTCCTTTCTTGGAGTTTTTCTTAGACTGAGTTTTATTAACAGATCTAGAGTTTGTCACTTCAAAGTCAAGTTGCTTGTCCTTTACTTTCAGCTTGATATTTATCTTAGGGACCTGTCTAGAATTTGCCAATCCAAATTTGAAAGCATTCTCTACAATAGTGATCAATATCAAAGGGGCGATCTGAGTATTTTCATCATCGATCTCTTTCTCAAGGGAGAGATCCAGCTCTTTATTATATCTGAGCGCTTCTAGGTCCACATAATTTTCAATCAATCCCCACTCCTGATTGATATCTACTTTATCACCATTGCATTCATAGATTGTATAATCCAATATCTCGGCAAGTTTCATGATCATCTCAGGAGTCTGTTCGGATTTGTTTTTAGCTAGAGCGTAAATGTTATTGAGTGTATTGAATAGAAAATGCGGATTCATCTGTGCTTTGAGAAAGTTGAGTTCTGCTGTTTGTTTTTCTTTACGTAGTACAGTTAATCTTTGAGCATTCATGAATCTTTCTTTAGTCATTTTTATCAAGAAAAGAATAAACGCAGGAATGTATAGAATGACCACATAGACCTTAAGTAGATTGATAGGGTCCGCCATGATTTCCCATATAGGGACTTTGATGTCATCTATTCCGATCAAAGGCTCAGCTATGTAAATGGTAATCACTCGTGCCAG
The DNA here is from genome assembly GCA_937929885.1 of uncultured Saprospiraceae bacterium. Classification (GTDB taxonomy): domain Bacteria; phylum Bacteroidota; class Bacteroidia; order Chitinophagales; family Saprospiraceae; genus CALFUQ01. The sequence continues at coordinate 4,514 of CALFUQ010000040.1, read as the reverse complement.
GACCGCAGCTAAGTATGCTGCTACTATCACGCTTATGATAAATGGTATCCACTTCTTCAAAAAAGCCCAACGAGGAATCTGCCAGTAAACTAATAAGTATGCTACTAGTATCTGTACGGGTAGGAGGATCAGCATATTCAAAAGATTATCTGTAAACGTCCCTCCGAATAAGCTCCCTTGGTAAGATGTAATCAGGATCGTGATGATCCAAAATATGACATGGTTTAAGATCCTGTAAGACAGGAATGTGTCTATATAATAGTTGTTAGTTGGCAAGTAGGAGTTTGTATTTTCTACAAAATAGATCTCCTCTTTATCTGTTTTTGAAAATGTCGATATATCTCTTGATTCTGGCAACGAACAATATAATTTGTATCTCCAACTTACTTTTTGTTATCCAAATCACCAAACGTCGACAGAATCATTCATTTGGTCTTCAGAATATGTAATGTACACGTAACGCTTAGATTTCATAGACTGCTTATCACATCAAACATCTTCATAATCAAGTATTTGGTCTTTATTCTGATTATAGCACAACAAGCTAGCTCATATTTGTGATTATAATTAAAATGCAATACTTCAACCTTAACTAGCAACGATTTAATAGCATGAATAAAAGGACTTTTATAAAATCAACTGTACTAGGAATCTCATCACTTGGATTGGGTTGTTCTAGTTTATTAAATAAAAATCAAGGGCTCACAGGTAAGACACATTCACTTACTTTAAGTTTTGACGATGGATTCAAAAAGTCTTTTTATAAAGTTGCAGAGATATTCGAAGCACACGGTCTATCCGCTTGTTTTAATGTGATAGCATCAGGTCATTTACCTAGTTTTCAAAAAGTAGATGATTGGATTCTACCAGAATTGCTAGGAAATTTTGATGATTGGAATGCGCTCAAGAGAAGAGGTCATGAGGTTATGCCGCATAGCTGGAAGCACTTGAATCTCGCAAGGCAGCCACTAGAAGAATCAAAAGAGCTGATCTTAAAGTGTTTGGATTATTTTACCGAGAATCTCGAAGGTTATGAAAACGAAGAAGCTGTATTTAATTTTCCGTTTAACTCTTCTACTCAAGAGTTAGAAGAGTTTACCTTATCTAAAGTTCTTGCCATTAGATCTTACGAAAACAATGAATCCAGTAAGGATAATTTGTTTAGGAAGGGATGTAGAACTATGGGCCCAACTAATATAGATTCATGGGTGGATAAACAGATAAAGAATTTTCTCAAATCGAAAGGAGGGTGGCTAGTATTAAATGTGCATGGTCTAGATGATGAAGGATGGGGTCCAATGTCTTCGGACTTCCTCTCAAAATTATTAACCAAATTGATTAGCGTCGAAAAACTAGAGATACTACCAACAGGTTATGTATTAAACAATTTGAAGGCTTTAGACACTCAATGATCCAATTTATTAAAATAGAACCCTTAAACCTAACTGAATATTTTAAATTAATTATTATGAAAAAGTTACTTCTTATATCTATCGTATTGATCACAAACTTGATTTGTGTGTCTGCTCAAGGTGACTGCGAGGATTTACTAATAGCCATTAAGAATGGCAGTATTGAAAAAGTGTCCGCGCTACTTGAAACTGTTGATCCTGATTGTGTCTACCGTAAAAGCGATCCAAGAACACCTTTAGTGATGGCAAATAGGAAAGGGCAATCTGCAATCGCTCTATTACTCTTAAATAAAGGTGCAGATCCAAATTATCATGTTAGTAATGACGAAAGCCCTTTATTAGCAGCATCGGGTAAAGGACTATTAAATGTAATTCAAAGCCTGGTTGAAAAAGGCGCTTTGATAAATAAGAAAATTTCTGGTGATGGTACTGCATTACTTGCCGCTTCACGACATGGTCACTTGGATGTCGTGTCTTATCTTTTGAGCAAAGGTGCAATGGTAGATGTAAGAGTAAGAGGAGATGGTACTGCACTTTCTAATGCAATTCAGTATAATCATAATGAGGTCGCTAGGCTATTATTGGAGGAGGGAGCTGATCCTAATATCGGCACTAGGTCTGATGGGTATCCATTGATGTTAGCCTCTCAAAATGGCAATGTGGAGATGACAAATTTACTCATCGCGAAAGGGGCTAATGTTAACAAGCCATTTGTAGGTGATGGTAATGCTATGATATTAGCGGCGAAAAGGGGTAGTGTCGGGTTGGTAAAAACACTCCTCAAGTCTGGCGCAGATATTGATCGCGGTGTAAGAGGAGATGGTAATCCATTAATCATGGCAGCTAAATATGGACATGAAGATTTAGTAGAGTACCTTATAGATAACGGTGCCGATGTCAATTATGAAGTTACAGGAGATGAAACCCCATTGATTAATGCAAGTGAGCACGGCCATCTTGATATCGTAAAAAATTTGATCGCTAATGGAGCTGATGTAAATAAATCATCAAGAGATGGATTCTTCTTATATGGCAGGGTTAGAACAGCACTTAAGATGGCTCGCAAAAATAATCATAAGGATGTTGAGAAGTATTTGATAGAGCAAGGTGCAGTAAATGATTAAGATACTTCACTCTATTGGGGATGGAGATTTGTTTGTGGTGTAGATCTATCCATTAACTCTGACTTCTTTGACTCTAAGTTTGGGTTTATGAGTAAGCGCAAAGATTGGTCATAAGTAAAGTAGCTCCATACCCAGTTTATAAATACGAAGAGCCTATTCTTAACACCAAGAATTGCCATCAAGTGAACAAACAACCATAATATCCATGCAGTGAATCCTGAGAAACTTATAAATGGTAAGTCTGCAACAGCCAGATTTCTACCTATGGTTGCCAGGGATCCTTTATCAGAATATTTGAACGGTTTCAATGCTTTCCCTTTTTCTTTGCTTTGTAGGTTTTTGGATAGGAGAGAAGCTTGTTGAATGGCTACTTGAGCAACTTGCGGATGGCCGTGTTCAAATTTTTCTGTTTTCATCAATGCCAGATCACCGATTGCATACACGTTTGTTAGATCGCCTTCTTGATTCCCAACCTGATTGAATCTATTTACTTTGAGTCTTCCGCCTTTATCTATCATGTCAGGCTCTAAACCTTTCACAAGATTTCCTTTGACGCCCGCTGCCCAGATTAGCGTGTCTGTTGCCAGTGTATCACCACTGGCTAGCTCCACTTTTTTACCATCATAATTTTGCACAAACGTATTGGTTTGAACCTCTACACCCAGTTTGTCCAAATACTTTTCTCCTTTTTTAGAAGAATTATCAGAATAGCCGTTAAGTATTTTATCAGAAGCTTCTAACAAAATGATTTTCATCTTAGAGAAATCTAACTCAGGATAATCTTTAGGAAGAATGTGTTTCTTCATCTCTGCTAGCGCACCTGCTAACTCAGTACCCGTAGGGCCACCACCGACGATCACAAAATTCAGTAAGCTATCTACTTTTGATTGTTCGGTTTCGTTTAATGCTTTCTCAAAATTACTCAGCATCACATTACGTAGGTTGATTGCTTCAGACAGCGACTTCATAGGAGTAGCATGTTGTCTTATGCTTTCATTGTTGAAGTAATTAGTATCAGCGCCAATAGCCAGGACCAAGTAATCATAATTAAGCATCCCGAGGTCTGTCTTAATCTGATTTGTTTCAGGCTCCACTTTTTCTAATGATGCTATACGGAAGTGTATATTCTTTTGATTCTGCAATGCCTTTCGTAATGGGAAAGTGATTGCACTTGGCTCTAGGCCTGCAGTGGCAACTTGATAAAACAGCGGCTGGAATTGGTGGTAGTTATTCTTGTCCAGTAATACTATCTGAAACTCACTTTTGCGCAATGACTTTGCTAACTGTAAACCAGCAAATCCTCCGCCAATAATGACAACTCGCTTCTTCGTGCTTTCTGGAATTCCTGTTATGTACTTCATCTAGTCATATTTAATTACACATACTTGCTTACTTAACAAGTTTTGGCGGCAGTAAGTTGCTCTAAAGAAGATGATAAAGTTAATTTGGAAGTGGATCCTAAGTCAAGTTTAATAGACTAAAGCTCTCTTTATATTGATAAAATATGGCTTGCTGGAGACGACGAGTAATATTGCAAATCCTCAGTCACATCTTAGAGTTGATATTTGCCTTTTGGAGAATTGGTTTAAGGAATATTTCATGCCTGCTATTACTTGAAAAAGACCAAATATTCACTTGTGGAATATGGTCTTGCTCATCTATAGGCTGATATTTTATTGCATTAGATATTAAATTGTGAAACACGTTTTTAAAATAGCAGGAATGCACTTTATGGTAGGAATTTCTTTAAGCTCCATATTTACTTTAGAATCCTTTTTGCATGATGGCCTATATCAGTTTTTATATTTTCTAAAGCGACAATTACTTCTTCGAACTTTTTTTCACGATAATCTGGAAGAAAGGGAAACCTAGCTACCAATCAGGGAATTTTGGCCTAGTAACTAGCTAGTTGATAGACTCATCTTTGAGTTATTGAAATAATTCATTAACACTAAAACATAAAAAATGAGTCAATTTA
>CALFUQ010000039.1 GCA_937929885.1 uncultured Saprospiraceae bacterium | reverse complement strand
TGTCTAAGCATAGGAATGGATCACTGGGAAGCGTATTCTTGAAATTTATTCCTCATTTTGTCAAATTCGTCGACGGTGATCAGAATCCATTCGACGGTCCTATAAAGCCAGATATGGAAGATCCGCTAGCCGCAGGCATAGTGACTAGACCATCTAGTTTTAATGATGAGGAGAATGATGACATTCCTTTCTAGACTTCTGAGTACCTTCACTGCTCAATAAATCTAACATTCACATTGGCTAAATCAATTATTGATGGTAAAGTGGGTATGCGACTCAATAAGTTCGTAGCACAATGTGGTGTCTGCTCACGCCGAAAGGCTGGAGAATTAGTCAAAAACGGTGAGATAAAAGTTAATGGACAGATCGAAGTTAATCCAGGCTACGTAACCGTACCCAAAGACAAAGTCTATTATCAAGGCAAAAGATTGCATCTAGAAATTAAGAAGGTTTATATCCTAATGAATAAACCTAAAAATGTAGTCACAACGGTAAGTGACGAGAAAGGTAGAAAAACAGTGATGGATATCGTCGAGAAGAAAGTAAAACAAAGAGTCTACCCTGTAGGAAGGTTAGATAGAAATACCACAGGGCTTTTGTTAATTACAAATGACGGAGACCTAACCAAAAAACTCTCCCATCCAAGTCATAAAGTGAAGAAGATCTACAATGTAGAATTAGACAGGAAACTTAGTGAAAAAGATCTCAAGAAAATAGCTAAAGGTCTAGATTTGGCAGATGGCAAAGCCTATGTAGATAAAGTAGGCTACCTTCCTGAGAAGCCTAAGAATCTCGTTTCTATAGAATTACATTCAGGACGAAATCGAATCATCAGAAGGATATTTGAGGCCCTTGATTATGAGGTAGTAAGACTAGACCGAATCTACTATGCTGGTCTTACAAAAAAGGATTTGCCAAGAGGATGGTTTAGAGATTTGAGGAAGCAGGAGATTATTATGCTTAAGCATTTTGTTTGAGTCCAAGCTTAGTTATCCTTAGCCACTTTAAGCTTCCTAATCAAAATGATAGTAGTAGATAATATTACCAATGCCAATATCCCAAGGATTGGATAATTCTCAAACTTACCATCAGGATTAATAAAAATAATAAGCCCACTTATTAATGAAGCAAGCGCTATAGCTAGTTGCTGTAGTGCAGACTTCATACTCATAAAACTACCTCGATTCTCCTGAGATGCCGCTGCAGATATGAGCGTATTAGCAGGAATCATCCTCCCTGATGCTGTTATAAAAAACAAGACAACGACCAGGACTGCCCAGAATAAAGGAATCTCAGGTAATGTAACGATGAGCATAGTAGGGACCGCTGATAAAACTAGCATTGTCAAGAAAACTTTAAATACACCTATCTTATCTACGAATCTACCTATCAGAGGACCTGAAATAATAGTAGCAATACCACCGAAGAAAAACTGATAACTAATCTCTAACTGAGTTAGTCCGACATTTTTAATCATGTAAGGAGAGATGAATGGGATGATCATGAAATGGCCTAGGATAATTATAAATCCTGTCAAGAGTGCTATCACTTGATTAGAATCGCTTGTAAGTATTTTGATCGTACCTATCATTGACCGCGACTTATTTACTGATTCAAAATGCGCTGTCATATTAGGAAATAGGAAAAATATCAATCCTGTAATAATAAAACCCAATATGCCAACAATAATAAAGGGTAAGTGCCAAGAACCGACAACTGCTAGATATAAACCGATGGGAATTCCAAGTGCTGAAGCAGCAGAGAATGCTGCAAAGATAATTCCCATAGCAGTACCTCTTTCTTTAAACTTGTAAAGATCACTTACTATCGATAGTACTAGTGCACCTATAAATCCACCAAATAAACCAGTTAAAAATCTGATACTAACAAGCATCTCATAAGTCTCAGCAAAAGCACAAGCTAATGTCCCAATCGAAAAACCGATGTAAGTAAATAGTAACGCTTTCTTGCGATCAAAAGAATCCAAGAAAAAAAATCCCATTACACTCGATAAAAAGGCAGCGAAAGCATACGCCATGATTAAGTAGCTATACTTATGAGCAGATATCTGAAACTCCTCTATGAAGATATCACCCATTGGCATAATCAACATAGAGTCCACTATATGCGTAAAATTTATTACGGCAAGAGTATAAAGAATGAGTTTTCTGTTGACCATTGAAGCGGCCAAAGATATCTCAATTAAAAGACAGCGCTTAGTTTAAAGATAAGGCAGGTAGTAATTGCATACTTTGGTGAAACATTAATTGATGATAGTCAAAGTCCATGTAACTAGATATAGGTAACCTGTCTATAAGTTTCAATAACTCACTCTCAGAAGATGCTACGAATATGGCCCACAACTTAGACCTGTCCTCAGCAAGAGAATATATAACCAACTTGCCATTTGTAAATAGCTTTTGTACCACAACTCGTTGAGCTGGGATTAAGTCAATAATTTCTTGTGTGATAGGATTGGGGACTTTGAATTCCACCATGTATTGAACTCCTTCTCTATTCTGTGGCATACGCATTAAATGTCATAAACAATCTCGTATCTATTTCTCTAGGAGTAAAGGTTTTGAATATTAGTCTAATTTCCAAGTCAACTAGCTCCTCAGTAAGGATATCACTCACATCTGACAAAGAGCTTAATAATCTTAATTCGTCTTGATTATTAAATGGTATTAGGTTATTGTAAAATACCTCTTTTTGATTATCAGGATTAGAATTAGAGATCAAGTCTATCGTTATCTGATCTACGAGACTAAAATCGAAATCAAGCACTCTATCCTCTAGTCTCGCATTACTCGATTGTATCCTATCTATATCATTGAATGTAGTTACAGCATAGTTTGCTATCCTAGTTGGGACATCCCTTACGTAAAAGTAATGTGTGTCTAGACTATTAAGGCCTGCAGGAATAATCAACTCTGCTTGTACTTCCATCTCAAATAATGGGGTCTCTCCACTACCGCAGGAGAGTCCAAAAATAATTACAATTAAACCTAAAATAAATTTTCGCATACGCAGAATATTGACCCAAAAACGAAACCTAATGTACAATTGTTATCGAAACCATGTTTTATAAATAACTTCTTCGTAACTAAGATGTTTATATGTACGAATGACGGCTAATTTAGATTTAGTATTACCTAAACATTTAGTCCATCTCAAAGAAATGGATTGGTCGCAGATACGTCCGATTTATAAAAAATTGAGTGATGAGTTCAATGTGCTACTTCGTGCTTTTGATGTCAAAATAGATGGAAAGACAAAGATCTATCTTGATCATTTAATTGGTTGTATTGATTTGGTAGATACAGCAATTGATAACGTATCGGAGAAGAATCTAAGAGACAAGCTGACAGTTGATATGACCAGTTTGTTAGATGGACGATCAGAGCAACTTTCAAAAGAATTTGAATATCCGCTACTAGAAAAGAGCCTCTTAAACTTAAGACTGATTGCGATTGATCTTAATATTAAAACTCAAATTTTAAATTCCGCAAAAATTATTTTCAGAAGTACGGAAGACAAAAGACATGTCTCTGATATAGAAGAATTCATTTCATTAGTCCAACAAGAGGGGGAAGCAACTGCACTATTACCACTTTCTTTAATGGGTAGTCAATCAAACAAAAAGTTTACAGCCTTCTTCAGTGATTTGTGTAGACTGATGGGAGTAGCAGATTTAGTGGCAGATGCAAGAGCAGATTATCGTCAAGGCTTAATATCATTTAAACCAAGTTTAAGGATATACTCAAAATTGCTATTCATTACCATCAATAGTGGACTTAAGTTATTGATTAATATTCCCAACAAGTTTAGGTTCTTACAATATTGTATCAAATTTATCCCACTGCTTTGGAAGAAAGATTAGCTTAGGTCTATTAAAATATCCTGCCTATTTTGAGATTCTAGATTGGTATCAAGATATTTATACTAAAATTATAACCTAAATGGGCGAGCAGCGAGTTTCACTTGTACAGGATAAGGAGCAGATGCAAAAGTTCGTGATGTCTTTACTTAAAGACGTCAAAGCGTTAGAGTATATGCTAGACAATGATTGGTTTGAATCAGGGCAGACTTTCATAGGTGCAGAGCAGGAGATGGTACTGATCGATAATCAAACTATGAAGCCTTCTCCGATTGCAGTAGAGGTGTTAGAGAAACTTAAAGGACATGATTGGGTAGAAACAGAACTGGCAAGGTTTAATTTAGAAACCAACCTAGAGCCTAGGCGTTTGTCTGGATCTTGTTTTGAAGAAATGGAGAATGAGATTAATTCTAATCTAAATATTATCCAGAAAACGCTAGATGATTTTGATGCTTCCTTATTGCTGACGGGTATCCTACCTACTTTCAGGAAGTTTGATTTAGAGATGCAGAATCTTACCCCTAAAAAAAGATACTATGCATTGATGGAAGCTATTAATGATGAGTTACTTGGTCAGGCTTACGAGTTACGGCTTTCTGGTATTGATGAGTTGCTTGTGTCGCATAACTCTCCTTTGATGGAGGCAATGAACACTAGCTTTCAGGTGCATTTACAAGTTTCGCCAGGAGATTTTGTCAAGTTATATAATATCTCTTTGGCTCTTGCTGCTCCTGTTATGGCTATAGGGGCTAACTCACCGATAGTTTTTGGAAAGCGATTATGGCATGAGACTAGGATAGCTATATTCCAACAATCAATCGATACACGCACTACTCACGATCATATGAGAGAGCGTAGCCCGAGAGTAAGCCTAGGAAATGATTGGTTGCAAGATTCTATTTTAGAAATTTATAGAGAAGATATTGCAAGGTTTAGAGTTCTGATTAGTTCTGATCTAGAGGAAGATGCATTAGCAACAATTAAAAAGGGTGAAGTACCCAAGCTTAGAGCCTTAGGAGTGCATAACTCTACAGTGTATCGCTGGAATCGACCTTGCTATGGTATCAGTGATAATGGAAAACCTCATCTAAGGATTGAGAACCGTGTTTTACCTGCAGGTCCTACTGTCCTTGATGAGATGGCTAATACAGTATTTTGGCTAGGATGTATGAAAGGTTTAGAAAGTGAGATAGAGGATATCAGAGAAAATATGTCTTTCTCAGATGTGAGAGATAATTTTAGTAAGGCAGCACGGTCGGGGATTGACTCAAAGTTTACCTGGTTTAATGATGAAAAAATATCTGCGTGTGATTTAGTGCTAAATAAACTTTTGCCCATAGCTAGAAAAGGTTTGATCAATCATAAGGTTGATGAAGCTGACATCAATAAATACTTAGGAGTAATAAAAGAGCGAGCGACACAACATATGAATGGCGCCAGATGGATGCTAAGAGCGTATACTAAACTAAAAGAAGAAACTGATCCTGACCAGGCACTATCTGTGCTAACAGCAGCGATGCTCAAGAATCAGAATTTAGAAAATAATCCTGGCCATAAGTGGCAACTACCTAATCTAGAAGACTTAAAAAAATACATGCCAGTAAAACTCAAAGTATCTGAATTTATGAGGACGGATTTATTCACCGTTCAGAAAGATGACATCATAGAGCTAGTTGCGGAGATGATGAATTGGCGTAAGATAAGTTATGCTCCAGTAGAAGATGGTAAAGGAAACATCTTAGGGCTAGTGGCATCAAGTACAATCTTAAAGCATCTAATTGATAAGAGGATTAAAGAGGAGGATAAGAGCTATAGAGTTGAAGATATTATGATAAAGAAAGAGGAACTAATAGTTGCAAATGAAGATATGAGCCTCTCTGAAACGATGCAGCTAATGAGCAAGCACAATATTGGATCTTTACCTGTGGTCAAAGGAGACGAGTTAATAGGTATAATAACAGAACGCGATTTCTTAAAAATCTCTAGCAGGTTAATTAATAGTTTGGAAGAAAGCTAGGTTCATCCTTCTTGATTTACCTCTATTTTCAATTTATTTTAATCAATACAACCCAAGAAAGAACCTTCACAATAAAAGCAATGTTATATATAATCAAGATGAATACTATTTAGGCTATAAGTAGTATCTTTGCAGCTTCTAAAAAGTTTTGAAAGCTTAAAATTTAATATTCATATGGCATTTGATATTGACATGATTAAGGCTCATTATGCAGCCTTACCAGAAAAAATTAGCAAAATTAGGGCTTCATTAAATAGACCTCTAACGCTAGCTGAGAAAACGCTTTACGCACACCTTCATACAGAATCACCACTTCAAAATTATAATCGAGGCAAAGACTATGTATTCTTTGCACCTGATAGAGTAGCGATGCAAGATGCAACGGCTCAGATGGCACTCCTTCAATTTATGATGGCTGGTAAGCCGAAGGTAGCTGTACCTTCTACTGTACACTGTGATCACCTTATCCAGGCAAAAGTAGGTGCAGGAGAAGATTTAAAAGTTGCAAATGATGTTAATTCAGAAGTGTATGATTTTTTAGAATCTATATCTGATAAATATGGTATAGGATTTTGGAAGCCAGGAGCTGGTATTATCCACCAAGTAGTTTTAGAAAATTATGCTTTCCCTGGTGGAATGATGATCGGTACAGATTCTCATACACCTAATGCGGGCGGACTAGGGATGATAGCAATCGGAGTAGGTGGAGCAGATGCAGTAGACGTGATGGCTGGAATGCCATGGGAGCTAAAGATGCCAAAGCTTATAGGAGTTAAATTAACTGGAACACTTTCAGGTTGGTCTACTCCTAAAGATGTAATCTTAAAAGTTGCGGGTATCCTTACTGCTAAAGGTGGTACTGGCGCAATCGTAGAATATTTTGGTGATGGTGCAATCGGTATGTCATGTACTGGTAAAGGTACGATAGGAAACATGGGAGCAGAGATAGGAGCTACTACTTCTACATTCGGTTATGATGACTCTATGAGCAGATATCTAAAAGCTACAGAGAGAGGAGATATAGCAGAAGCAGCAGATGCAGTAAAAGAGCATCTGACTGGTGATCCAGAAGTATATGCAGATCCTGAGAAATATTTTGATCAAGTAATAGAGATAGATTTAAATACACTAGAGCCATTGTTAAATGGTCCTTTCACTCCAGACTTAGCTACTCCAGTATCAGAGATGAAAGCAGCAGCAAAGAAAAATGGCTGGCCAACTGAGCTAGAGTATTGTCTAATTGGCTCTTGTACTAACTCTTCCTATGAAGATATATCTAGAGCGGCATCGATTGCTAAGCAAGCTGTAGAAAAAGGAATTACAGCTAAATCTCAGTTGACAGTAACACCAGGATCAGAGCAAGTTAGATTCACGATAGAGAGAGATGGATTAATTGCGACATTAGAAGGAATGGGCGCAAAGGTTTTTGCTAATGCGTGTGGTCCATGTATCGGGCAATGGGCAAGATTTAGTGATCCGCTTAATGCACCCAAGAATAGTATCGTGCATTCATTTAACAGGAACTTCTCCAAGAGAGCAGATGGTAGTCCTAACACGCATGCATTCGTAGCATCACCAGAGTTGGTTACAGCGATCGCACTTTCTGGGCAGCTAGGATTTAATCCATTGACAGATACACTTACTAATGATAAAGGAGAGGAAGTAAAATTAGATCCTCCAACAGGATACGAATTACCTCCTAACGGATTCGCAGTAGAAGATGCAGGATATAATGCTCCCGCAGAAGACGGAAGTGGCATAGAGATCACTGTAAATCCTAATTCGGATAGGATACAATTATTGACTCCGTTTAAAACAATAGAACCTACCCAGTTACATGATAACAGAGTACTGCTTAAGGCTAAAGGAAAATGTACTACGGATCATATTTCTATGGCAGGTCCATGGTTGAAGTTTAGAGGGCACTTGCAGAATATATCTAACAACTGTTTCATAGGAGCCATCAATGCTTTCAATGACAAAGCGAATAGTGTGGCGAATTATGTTGATAGTAGTACAGATGCAGAATTTTTAGCAGTACCTGACTCAGCTAGAAAATATAGAGACGCAGGAATAGGAACTGTAGTTTTCGGAGAAGAGAATTACGGTGAAGGTTCTTCTAGAGAGCATGCAGCGATGGAACCAAGGTTCTTAGGTGTGACAGCGGTGATCGTAAAGAGCTTTGCAAGAATCCACGAAACTAATCTTAAGAAACAAGGTATGCTTGCACTTACTTTTGTCGATACATCTAGTTTTGATCATGTAAGACAAGATGATAAAGTAGCGATCTACGGCTTTGAAGAGATGGCTCCTGGTAAGACATTATTAGTGCACTTACATCATTCTGATGGTACAGATGATTACTTCGAAGTTGCTCATACCTATAATCAAGCTCAGATAGAGTGGATAAGATCTGGGTCAGCACTTAATAAGATAAGAGAGGAGTTAGCGAGCTAGTTGTAGAATAAAAATAAGACTTCAAAAAGAGCTTAATTCGGAAGAATCTAAGCTCTTTTTTTATATCTATAAATTCGATTTCTACAAAAATTAATGTGTAAAACACTGAAAAATAGGGTTTTAGCTAACAGATATATGTAAATAATATTATATGTAACCTAATTTGTCTATTTTCGTCACAAGTACGTTACTAAATTTATAATCAAAAAAACACGAAAACATGCTTAAGGAATTTAAGGAATTTATTTTTACTGGAAACGTAATCGATTTTGCCATTGCAGTTATACTTGCAGGAGCAGTTGGATTAGTAGTTACTGGTTTTGTAAATGATATCATCATGCCTATTGTTGGGCACTTTGCAGGTGGTGCAGATTTCGCAAGTCTAATGGTTGAATTAGACCCAGCTGTAGTAGCAGCTGACGGAACAGTTACTAAAGAAGCAAATGCAATCAGATGGGGTAAGTGGCTTAATACTATCATCAACTTATTAATAGTTGGATGGGTATTATTCTTATTAGGAAAAGCTAAGATCAAGTTTATGGGAGCGGCTCCAGCTCCGGATCCTACAGCAGATCAAACTTTACTTGCAGAGATTAGAGACGCAGTGAGAAAATAAATAAAACGAAAATATTTTATTTCAAGAGAGAGATGCTTTTTAGTGTCTCTCTTTTTTTTGTGCTCTCCTCGATCCTCTCTTGAAAAAGAGAGAGTAGTTCAAAGCTTGTCCATTCAAAAGCGAAAACCTATTTAGGAACAATACATATTCCTTACTCTCTTTAGAGGGAGGATAGGTGGCTTAGAAAGAAGAGTGTTTTTTTGTTTTAAAACTTAAGATGCTTAACGGTCAATGAGTTATTGATCAATTGATTCAGTGATTGTATACCTATTTGTATATGTTGTTCCACATATTGCTTAGTAACTTTCTTATCACTCTTTTCAGTTTTTACACCATCTGGTGTCATTGGCATATCAGATACTAAAAGTAAAGCACCAGTAGGTATCTTGTTTTTAAATCCTACTGAGAAAAGAGTAGCAGTCTCCATATCTACTGCCATAGTTTTTATCTTTCTCAGATATTCTTTAAAATCTTCGTCGTGCTCCCAGACTCTTCGGTTAGTAGTATAAACTGTACCCGTCCAATAATCTTTTTCGAAATCTCTAACGGTAGTTGATATAGCTTTTTGCAATGCGAACGAAGGCAAAGCAGGTACCTCTTTAGGAAAGTAATCGTCAGAAGTACCTTCTCCTCTAATGGCTGCAATCGGGAGAATAAGATCTCCTATTTTATTTTTCTTTTTGGTACCTCCACATTTACCTAGAAACAAAACAGCTTTTGGTTTTAAAGCAGTAAGGCAGTCCATGATTGTGGCAGCATTAGGGCTACCCATCCCAAAGTTTATGATTGTTATTCTTCCTGCAGTAGCACTCGGAAATGTTCTATTCTCTCCATCGATCTTAACTCCATGAATTTTTGAAAATCTTTTTACGTAGGTGCCAAAGTTGGTCAATAGGATGTAATCACCAAAATCTTTAAGTTCAATACCTGTGTATCTTGGCAACCAATTTTTTACTATTTCTGATTTTGTTTTCATTGAGAGCTAATGTTGCAATAACCAAGCCAACACGTTGGGTAATTAGCTCGTAAGTATCTTATCTTGCAATTTTAATTTGATGATATGAGAAAGATTGAACATTTAGGCATTGCTGTTAAAAATATAGAAACCAGTAATGAGCTCTTTGAAAAGTTGTTAGGTGATGGCCCTTATAAAGAGGAAATCGTAGAATCGGAGCAAGTTAAAACCTCTTTTTTTAGAGTAGGAAATAACAAAATAGAATTGGTACAGAGTATAGAACAGGATGGTGTAATTACTAAATTTATTGATAAGAGGGGTGAGGGGGTTCATCATATTGCGTTTGATGTTCCAGATATTAGAGCGGAGATGAAGAGATTGTCAGAGGCAGGCTTTAAATTATTATCAGAGGAACCTAAGATTGGAGCTGATAATAAGCTTGTTTGCTTTGTACATCCTAAGACAGCAGGGGGAGTTCTAGTAGAGTTAGTCCAAAATATCGATTAGTGGACCTAGAACTTTATCAATATGTGATTATCATCGTTGGTAGTTTTATAGCTGGGGTCATTAACACCTTGGCTGGAAATGGTTCAGCTATAACTCTAAGCATCTTAACAGAGGTAATTGGTCTACCTGGCAACATCGCAAATGGCTCTAATAGAGTAGGAGTGATTTCACAAGGATCAGTATCGAGTTATGTATTTTATAAAAATGGGAAACTAGATCTTGCAAGGAATAGTCAATTAATTATTTTTATAACCTTAGGCGCAATAATTGGTGTTTATGTTGCAACAGTGGTTTCTAATGAAGTCTTTAGAGAAGTATTTAAATATCTCTTAATTGTTATGTTATTAGTTGTATTAATAAACCCTAAACGATGGCTGATAGAAACGCAAATAGATCATAATATCCCAGCATGGATAAGCATACCGATATACCTAGCTGTTGGGTTTTATGGTGGCTTCATTCAAATGGGGATGGGGGTTATATTTTTGGCAGTGTTAGTACTAGTGTTGAGGCAAAATATAATTGAAGCAAATGCAATAAAAGCTTTCACAGTTTTTTTTTATACTGTCTTTGTATTAGGGTATTTTCATTATAGAGGCTTGGTAGATTGGAAAGCTGGAGCTTTGCTGGCGGTAGGGCAGACATTAGGAGGTTACCTCACTGCTAATTATGCTTCTAAGTATAAAGGAGTTGAAGTG
The DNA here is from genome assembly GCA_937929885.1 of uncultured Saprospiraceae bacterium. Taxonomy (GTDB): domain Bacteria; phylum Bacteroidota; class Bacteroidia; order Chitinophagales; family Saprospiraceae; genus CALFUQ01. Next base: position 25,877 of record CALFUQ010000039.1, on the reverse strand, counting down.
TGGGCATACCGTTTGTTAGTCGTCATTATAGTGTTTATGCTTCTCAAGATGTTTGGAGTAATTAGATTTTAAAAAGAATTTATGTTAAGAATAATTTTAAGTGTTTTTGTTTTAGTAATATTTATAACTGATGGGAATGCGCAAACCGATGCCGCAGCAGATAATACGCTATGGGCAACAGTAAAGTTAAGGGTACTGTCAGATGATAAGAATACAATTGATATAACACCCATAGCCAGATTTCATGAATCTTATTCTGACTACCGGAATTGGTCAGTAGACTATTCCTATACGAGAAAATTATCACCAGTTATCTCTGTAGGAATCCTTGGTAGGACATGGTTTCTTAAAGAAGGTAAGAATGGATCTTTTGGTAAAAACAGGCAATTCGTATGGCCCTATCTTATTGTAAAGAAAAAATCAGGCAAGGCTACTTTCGCAACTAGATTTATGAAGCATTGGGCCCTTGATTTAGATGGAGTTGCAGATAGAGACTTCTTTAGGATAAAGCCTTCAATAAGTTATCCTTTAGGAGACAAGATGACAACACAACTAGCGATAGAGCCTTGGTATCAATTTGATGATGTTGATGAATTCGCAAGATTTAGGGTTGAGTTAGCACTTGGATATAAGATAACGGATCAGTTTTCTGCTGGTATAGTATACCGGAGAGAGGAAGACAAAATCAGTCCTGAGTTTGACATGATAGTAGCAACTATCACTTACAAATTATGAGATGGTTTTGGCTTCTTTTAGTCTTAACGCTTGTACAATGCAAGGAGGATAATAATGTCTTCGAAAATATACAATCAAAGTCTACTCTATTAGAGAAGTATTTTAATAGTAAAGATGAGTATGAGTTGCAAGTTGTATATACTCAGATAGACAGAGACGAGCAGAATAAACCTAGTCTTAAAAGCTATACTTTCAACTACGACTCAACACAATACTTTTATCCAGCAAGTACGGTTAAGATGCCTGTAGCATTTTTAGCCTTACAGAAGTTAAATGAGATAGGTATCGATAAATGGGCAACCATGAAAACGGACTCTGTTAGAACTCCTCAGTCTATTGCGATTGTGGATAGCACCTCCACTACTGGTCTGCCAAGCGTAGCGCATTACATCGAAAAAATATTTGCCGTCAGTGATAATGATGCTTATAACAGATTATATGAATTTGTTGGACAAGACTACCTCAACAAAACACTAAGAGAGAAAAGTGTTTTCACTAATTCTAGAATTGTTACTAGAGTAGGGATCGGAGGATTTAGTACAGAAGATAATACCTATACAAATCCAGTTTCTTTTTTTGATGAGGATGGCCAACCAATATTTAATCAGGAAGAAGTTAAGTCTAAAGGTGATTATTTTTATTCCCTAGATAAGACTATAAAGGGTTTAGGCTACTTTGATGATCAGCGTGATGAAGTAATCAAAGAACCCTTTGACATGAGCAAAAAGAATTTTATCAATTTAAAAGACTTGGAAGCTTCGTTAATAAGGATAGTATTACCAGAGCTTTTTACTAAGACCCAACAGTTTAATATCACCCAAGATGATTATAGTTTTCTTTACGAGGCGATGCAGAAGACTCCTAGAGAACACTCCTATTTGAAATCGCAAGGTGACAAATATTACGATAGCTATGTAAAGTTTTTTGTATTTGGAGATAGTAAAGAAAAGATGCCTCGACATATCAGAATATTTAATAAGGTGGGGTTTGCTTACGGCTACTTAACTGACTGTTCGTACATTGTAGATTCTGAAAGTGGGGTAGAGTTCTTTCTAACCGCTACCATTCATATGAATGAAAACAAAATTTACAATGATGGTAAATATGAATATGATGAAGGCATAAAAGTATTGGCAGAGATAGGAAGGGGAATCTATGAGTTGGAGAAAAGGAGAACGAGAGAGTATCCAGCGGATTTTTCTGATTGCCAACTTCCGCAAAAAAACTGAAATCGAATTTGAAGTTTGAATATTTAAAATAGCATCAATTGGCTGAAACAAAGCAAAGAATAAATTTCACAGAAGACTTTAAAGAAGCATTAAAAACACTTAATGCAAAACAACTTGAAGCCGTAGATACGATCGAAGGCCCAGTTATGGTAATTGCAGGCCCAGGGACGGGTAAGACGCAATTGCTTGCAGCAAGGATAGGGAGCATCTTAGATAAAGTAGAAGTTAACTTTAAAAATATTCTTTGTCTAACCTATACTGAGGCTGGAAGTGTAGCCATGAGACAACGCCTCTTAAAATTCATCGGTCCAGAGGCATACAATATCAACATCTACACTTTTCATGCATTTTGTAATTCTATCATCCAAGAGAACATACAGGACTTTGGTGGCTATAGAGATTTACAGCGATTGTCTGATTTAGAAGCAGTGGATGTCTTTGAGCAGATTATAGATGAGTTCCCTGATGATCATGTACTTAAGAGATTTAAGGGTAACCTTTATTATGATCGGAGTAGGTTGCAAAATCTATTCTCGACAATGAAGCAAGAGAATTGGACCATCGAGCAACTCCAAAAAGAATATGAGCAAAGTGAAAAAGATATATTAGAAGATGAAGAGTACCAGTTTAAGAAAAATGGTAAGACTAAAGCTGGAGTGGTTTATAAGAAAGGAGACCCTAATCCACGCCTTGTGGATAAAGAGATAAAGCGATATAAAGAGGGAGCCGCCGCCGCTCTAGAGTTTAAAAAATATAATGACTTACTGAGAGAGAAAGAGCGACTTGATTATAATGATATGATCTTATGGGTCATTAGAGCTTTTAAAGACAATGAAGACTTAGTAGCTACATATCAAGAACGGTATCAATACATACTTGTCGATGAGTACCAAGATTCTAACGGATCACAAAATGAGATTCTGGATCTACTAGCAAGCTTCTGGGGGGCAGATGCTAATTTATTTGTTGTAGGGGATGATGACCAGTCCATATTTAGATTCCAAGGAGCTAATATGCAAAACATCGAATTGTTTAAAGAGAAGTATGATCCTCAGGTAATCGTTTTAGAAAATAATTATCGATCATCACAAGAGATCCTCGATCGCTCCACAGCGCTTATCGAAAATAATGTAGAGCGCCTTGTAGCAACAGACCCTTCACTTACAAAAAACCTGATAGAGAGCAAGGTTAAAGGACTTATTAAAGCTGAACCGCAGTTTCTACAATACCATAATGAAAAACATGAGGAGAAAGCAGTCATAAATAAAATCATAGAACTGAGAGATGCAGGTGTTAATCTCAGCGAGATTGCTATCATCTACAGGAAACACAGAAACATAGATGATATAGTAAAGTACCTAGAATACAATGATATACCGATTAATTTAAAGAGGCGTATCAATGTATTAGATGACCCAGAGATTAAAAGACTACTAAATATTCTCAGGTATTTAGGTGCAGAGTTTGAGCGAATGTACACTGGGGATTATTTGTTGTTTGAGATTTTGCATTATAAATATTTTGATCTAACACCCAGAGATGTAGGTAAGTTGAGCATTTATTGTTCTCGGCGAACAGATGAAACAGAAGATGATATCAGATGGCGAGATGTGCTAACAAATCGACAACACTTAGAAAAATCTAAAGTCGATGAGGTAGATAAAATACTCCAGATAGGGGAGTTGCTGGAAAGTTGGATTGGAGATATCGCCAATGTTACGGTCCAAACTTTATTTGAAAAAGTTCTAACTCAAGGTAAGGTAGTCGATCAGATTATGATTGATACCAAGGATAAGACCTGGCGACTGCAGGTGGTCAATACATTCTTTGAATTGATTAAGATGGAAACGGCAAAAAATCCATCATTAGATCTGATAGGTATGTTGCAGATGGTAGAAAAAATGATAATGGCAGATATAGCTCTACCCTTAGAAAAGATTTTTTTCGCTAAAGAAGGAGTAAATCTACTCACTGCTCACGGATCTAAAGGTTTAGAGTTTGAGTATGTGTTCATGATTAAATGTTTTGAAAAAAACTGGGTAGATAAAAACACAGGAAGTAGAAATTTTAAACTACCCAAGTCTCTAGTACCAGCGTCATCCTTAAGTAATATCGAAGATGATAGGAGGCTGTTTTATGTAGCAATGACTAGAGCTAAAGCTCACCTGAGCATATCCTGGCCTAAACATACTAATGATGACAAAGACTTAACTCCATGTAGATTTATATCAGAATCGATGGCTGGAGGAAAGGAAGAGGTTAAAGACATACATCTAGGAGATCAAGATTTAGAAGATTACACCACAGTCCTCATGAAATACCAAGAAGGAGAGGCGTCCCTCATCGATCATGATCTCATAGACAGAGTATTACAAGATTACAAAGTAAGTGTTACGAGTCTTAATAAGTATTTAAAATGTCCACTCGCTTTCTATTTTGAGAATATCCTTAGAGTGCCACTAGCTAGGAGTTCTTACATGGGATTTGGTAGCGCAGTACATGATGCCTTAGAGAAGTATTTCGGAGATATAGAGAAATCACCAGAAAGAAAAATTGGCCCAGTAGAAGACTTGATAAGTTATTTCGAAAAATCTATGAAAAAATATGCATCGCACTTTACGCTTAAAGAAACTACACTGTCGAGCACCTATGGAGCCGATATTCTAAGGAAGTATTATGACACTTATGCCAAGTCATGGAGTTTGCCAAGGGAATATAAGTTAGAGCATAAGATAACCTTAGGAGAGTATAAAGGTGTACCGATTACAGGGAAACTGGATAAGGTAGAAGTATACGATAATCATGTAGTAGTCATAGATTATAAAACAGGCAAGCCTAAAAATGGAGCTTCAAAAGTAAAACCACCTAAATCTGGAAAACAGTTAGATAAACTAAAAGAAGGAGATAGAAATTTAGGAGGAGACTACTGGAGGCAGATCGTATTCTATAAACTCTTACTAGATGGAGATCCGACCATATCCAAGAAAATGACAGCTGGTATTATGGATTTCATTGAACCAGATGATAAAGGAGATAACAAAAATTTCGAAATCAATGTAGAGGAGGGTGATTTGCAGATTGTTGAAAAGCAATTAATTGAGACTTATGAAAATATCAAAGCGCACAATTTTGAAAAAGGGTGTGGTGAAGATGATTGTAAATGGTGTGACTTTGTCAATAGTAACTTTAGTCTAAATGGTGAGCTTCAAGCATATCAAGATGATGAAGAAAATAATTAAGTACCTGAAAGTCTTATGATCATAGCAATAGGAGGTGTAAGTAGAGCAGGGAAAAGCACACTCGCTAAGTTGCTTAAGACTGAGTTTGAAAAATTAGGGACTCAAACTGCTATAATTGAGCAGGATAAGTATGTGTATCCTGAAAAAGATATTCCTAAGATTAAAGACAAGACAGACTGGGAATCTCCCAAGTCTATAGATTTCAAAAAGTTTAAGAAAGCTATTCATGCGGCTATAAAAAAGTATGACCATGTAATTATTGAGGGATTACTGGTGTTTCACGATCAATCTATTAATGAGATTTATGATAAAAATATCTTTATAGAAATACCAAAAACATTATACGTCGAGCGAAAAAAAATAGATCTAAGATGGGGTAGCAAACCAGAACCTAAATGGTATATCGAGCACATCTGGAAAAGCTACAAGATTTATGGCAAAGCAAACCTGCCAGCAGAATATCTAAAACTATCAGGTAAGCGTAAATTTGATTTAGGCAAAGTGATGGACTTTCTAATCGATCTTACTAAAGAAGAGCAACTATTTAATTCTATAGCACACAGGTTTGTAGAAAAGCATAAGCATGTAGCTCGTGGTCCTATGATGAGTGCTCCAGGTATCAGGTATAAGAAAAAGAATTTTGCTTTTTTCCATAAAAATGAAATGACTTTTAAGCTAGGGAAGAATTTTAATGCTAAAGCAAACGGTATCAAAAAAGTAAGACACCTTAGCCCATTCAAAACCAAGCCACCTCTTAAGGCATGGTATATTGTTTCTCCAGATCAAAAAGATATATGGGAAGATTTAACCGATTTAGCTTTTGATTATATCCTGCAAGAGTTAGGATAATTCCCTTTATTCTTGGGGTTGTCTTCGTTGTACATTAAGTTACTTCAAATCAAGAAGTGAATACTTTCAATCATATTAAATAAATATTTAACATTTTTTTGAAAAGGGTTCGGCAGATTCTTGTGTCTTCATAATAGTAAATTTTAATAAAACTATTATTTGACCTGAGAATATTCTGAATTGAATCTGATCTTCAAAATATTGCTAATGTACCTTTTCCCAACAATGGTATTCAACTCCGAGCTAGGAGTGAAGGATCCTTGGGGAGTAGATCAAGTAGTTAACTATGTGGAGGTTCCAGTCATGAAGATGAATTTTTATATGATGGGCCTTGATAGTATTGATAATGATTTTATCAAAGGTATCTATGAAAATGTAGATTATGTAAATCAAGAATTTGAGGGTCAAGTAAAATTTGAGTTGAATAATATTCTTATCGATCCTAATCAAGCATTCTTACCAGATCTACATCAAGATGCTTTCACTGATGAAGAATTAGAAATCAATAAGCTAGTTAAGCCGATTGAGACGGAGGGTGCGATTAATGTTTATCTATTTGATACGTATTATTTGCAAGGTACTAATCAGGCCTTGATGGGATTCACTCCGATTATGGCAGGTAGATATGATACCTATGAAAATACATCGCCTAGATTCGACAGGATTTTTATGGCATATGCTGGCTTAGATAGCAGAACAACTCTTGTTCATGAGATTGGGCATTTCCTTGGTTTAGAACACCCGTGGGAGATGAGCAACTTCAATAAGCGAATGATGGGCCTTCACAACCACAAAGCAGAGCAGCATAATCATATGTCTTACAACGCTGAGGTTAACGGATTCACAGATGAGCAATTAGAGCGTATGAGAGACTTTGCCTTAAAGTTTAGGAGGTACCTCATTGACGATATTGACTTCATTGTGTACAACTAAGATTACTACAAATCTTAAATAAAAAATAAAGTATTTCCCCCCTGCGATAAAGGTCGAATTAAATTTTATTTTAGGATATCACTTACTCGAATATGAAGTATATCCACCTAGCCACCTCTATCTTATTTCTAATTTTTGGAACATTGCAGTATAATGATCCAGATTTTTTTATTTGGATTCCCATTTATTTATTTGTTTCATTTATAACTTTTGCCGCGTATAAAGGCCTGAGGTTTCCTATTATCACCTTAGTGGTTTTGGTTATGCTTGCGGTTTGGTTAGCGACTTATCTACCTTCTTTCATTAATTGGGTACAAGATGGGATGCCTTCTGTCACTGGCAGCATGAAAGCAGAGAATCCGTATATCGAAAACGTGCGAGAGTTTGGCGGATTATTAATTAGCTTTATCACTACACTTATTTATTATTTTATTCATAAAAAGAAGCATGATGTTGTACTTACTTAGAACTGTAGCTACATTTTTATTTAGTTGTTTGATATTTAATTTGTCAGGTTCCGATTTACTTGATGGATTTTTTAATTATAAGTATGATAAGGATGCGGGCAAGATTATGTTACAGCTCCCAGATAGTAAGTTGGATTTCGAATTCCTCTATGTTAATTCATTATCTGCGGGAGTTGGGTCTAATGACATAGGACTAGATAGAGGCCAATTAGGGGGCACACAGATTGTGAAATTTATACGAACAGGTGATAAGGTTTTGCTGGTACAACCCAATCAAGAATTTAGAGCGATAAGTGATAATCCACTTGAGCAAAGAGCAGTCAAAGAGGCTTTTGCCGAATCTGTACTCTGGGGATTTCCGATTAAGGAACAAGCTGAAGGTTCGACTTCATTAGAAATAGATATAACACCATTTTTACTTAGAGATGCACATAATGTGGTGGGTAGATTAAAACGTACAAAACAAGGATCATACAAATTAGATAAAACGAGATGTGCAATCTGGGAACCAAGAACTAAAAACTTCCCTAAGAATTCGGAGTTTGAATCTATACTTACATTCACAGGTAATCCTGAAGGAGCATACATCCGTAGCGTTGCACCTAATGCTAATGCGGTGACTGTAAGACAACACCACTCATTTATAGAATTACCAGATGATAATTATACGCCTCGTGCATTTCATCCTTACAGCGCATATGGTACTGTCTCATTTTATGATTATGCCACTCCGATAGAAGAGTCGATTGAGAAGAGATTTATAAGAAGACATCGATTACAGAAAAAAAACCCTACTGCTGCTAAGAGTGAGGCGGTAGAGCCAATAGTTTATTATGTTGATTCAGGTTGCCCAGAACCCATTAAGTCTGCGCTCATAGAAGGAGCAAGCTGGTGGAATCAAGCTTACGAAGCAGCGGGTTTTGTAAATGCATTTCAAGTTAAGGAGATGCCTGCAGATGCTGACCCGATGGATGTAAGATATAATGTGATCCAATGGGTTCATCGAAGCACCCGTGGCTGGTCTTATGGAGCATCAGTAGCAGACCCTAGAACAGGAGAAATTATCAAAGGGCATGTTTCTTTAGGATCACTCAGAGTAAGACAAGACTTCATGATTGCGCAAGGTATTTTGTCTCCTTATGATGGTACGCCTAATGCTGATGAGAGTATGAAGCAATTAGCATTGGCAAGACTTAGACAGTTATCTGCTCATGAGGTAGGACATACGATTGGACTAGCACATAACTTTGCTTCTAGTGTAAATGATCGAGCATCCGTAATGGATTACCCTCATCCAGTTATTAAACTAGATGCATCTGGCAATGTTGATTTGAATGAAGTGTATGATGATAAGATAGGAGAGTGGGATAAAGTAACCATCAGATATGGCTATACGCAGTTTAATACTCAAGAGGAGGAAGATGCAGGCTTAAAATCAATAATCGAAGCTGCACAGACAAAAGGATTAAAGTTTATTTCTGATCGAGATGCTCGACCTGCAGGTGGTGCGCATCCTTATGCACACTTATGGGATAATGGAGCGAGTGCTACAGCGGAGTTGGATAGGATGATGGAGTTGCGTGCAGAGAGCATGCAAAGATTTGGAGAGCATAGTATAAGGGAGGGAATGCCTTATTCAGAATTAGAAAAAGTATTAGTGCCACTTTACTTGATGCCGAGATATCAGATAGAAGCGGCTGCTAAATTGATTGGTGGAGTTGAGTATGATTATAATGTCAAAGGGGACATGCTTAACAATGAAGTTAAACCAGTTAACGCTTCGGTTCAGAAAGAAGCCTTAGTTTCTCTTCTCAATGTAATAAGTCCATCTAGTTTAGAAATCCCTTCGCACATTTTAGAACTTATACCTCCGCCAGCCTTTGGTTACAGTAGAGATCGTGAGAGTTTTGAAAGTAATACTGGATTAGTATTTGATGCCTTAGGGCCTGCAGAGAGTTTGACTAATCATACAATTAGATTTTTATTAGACCATGTGAGGTTAGCTAGAATCTATAGAAATAATGTAGCCTTTGGCTCAGCTTTATCGCTTGATAGATATTTGACAGAAGTAATGGAAGGAATTTATAATGCGAAGGCAACTGGTAGTTATCAATCAGCAATCATGGATCAAAACAAACTAATTGCATTCTCACATATGCTTAAGTTGATATCAGATGAGAATGTAGATAATAATGTTGCGTCAGTTGCACATGGTGTTTTAGATAAGATTACGAGCACGTCTTCTGATTCGTATTTAAAACATCTTTATAAATCTGCTTTGGATGATCCTTCAGCGTTTAAATTACCAGCTATTAGTGATATGCCTCCAGGTTCTCCTATTGGCTGTGGACATTTCCATTAAACCTAATTTATCAAAATTTGATTATCAGAATTTTTCTTTTTGTACTTTTTTCTCAATGCCTTTTAGGTCAATCTTTATCTGAAAAATTTGATGATTATCAATCTTCACATCATATAGAAAAGATATATATTAATCACGATAAACCTTTCTACTTATTAGGGGATACCATCTGGTGTCAAGCGGTATTCGTAGATGGTCGCACGCATCAGTTTTTTGATGCGAGTCCGATTGTCCATGTCGACTTGCTTAATGATGATGGAGAAATATTAAAAAACTATCTACTTAAAATTGACCAGGGACTAGCAAGTTTTGAGATTCCTACTAGTTATAGTGATAAGGCAGGAAATTATTTATTAAGAGCGTATACACAGTACCAGCGTAATTTTTCACAAGCTTATTTGTTTCAAAAATCAATTACTGTTTTCAGTGATAGTTTAGATTATAAATCTGAAAACCTAGATGATCAAGCAAAAGATATAGTTGTACAGTTTTTTCCAGAAGGTGGAGAGTTAGTTAGGGGACTTAATAATAAAGTTGCTGTAAAAGTCCAAAGTGTTGAAGGAGATAATCTCGATTATTCAGGGGTACTAGTAGATCAATCTGGCAATGAAATAAAAACATTTAAATCATACAATGAAGGAATAGGTGTAATAGAGTTTACTCCTAAACAAAATGAAGTCTACTCAGCCAAGATAATGTATGATGGCTTTGTTAAGAAAGTCGCATTACCCGCAATTCTTGATGATGGGTACACTATCAATGTCAATGGGAGAAGTAAAGATCATTTAGTTGTAACTATCTCGTCAAATACAAAGAAGCAATTAGATGGAGCGACTCTATTAGGACATGTGCGAGGTCAACTTTTCTTAGATCAAAAATTTGGATCCGAATCTAGCCAACAATTAAAGTTGCCGAGGGGTCAAATTCCTTCAGGCATATTGCACTTTACCTTGTTTGATAATAAAAATAGACCAGTGTGTGAGCGATTGGCATTTAATAAAAATCCTGATGAAAGTGTAAATGTTGGTATTGAGATGGAAAGCTCAAATTACGGTCAGCGAGAGAAGATTACACTTGATGTACAACCGACTCAAGGGAATAAGATAATTCCATCATCACTCTCAGTAAGCGTGTATAACGAAGATGTAATCCCAAGAGGAAACAATGACTTGAGTATTGTTAATTATTTATTACTACAGTCAGATTTAGTTGGCCGAGTTGATAATGTAAATCAATATTTTATCGCAGATGATACTAAGTCAAATTTTCTTATTGACCTATTGATGCTAACTCAAGGTTGGAGGCGATTTACATGGCAAGATGTGAAGGATAATAACTTGCCACAGATGGAGTTTGCCACCGCAGAAGATATTCCACTGATAGGCGTGGTACGCAAGCATAACAAAGATGAAACTGTAAAGGCAGATGTATTCCTTTCTGTTTTATCAAAGTCAGACTTCACGAGTACTAACATCACTACTGATGAAGATGGTATTTTTTATTTTAAGGGAATGGAGTTTAGCGATACAACGGATGTACTGATACAAGCAAATATCCATGACGGCAAAAAGAAAAAGAAACTCAAAAAGGGAGAAGCAAAAAGAACAGGAAATGATAATGTTGATATCGAAATACTGAAGTTAAATGATCTAGTGTATGATCCAACGACGACTATTAAAAATCAAGTCGATCAAGATGTAATCATAAGTGAACTAGCAAAAGAGTTTAAAGAAATAAAAAGGATCGATTATCTCTATCACCCTGAGTGGTCAATCGATTTAGAAGAGGTAACAATCAAGGGAATAAGAAAGACAAAAGAAGAAGTCAAACTAAAAACTCTCGAAACTGAAATGAAAAGTAGAGGAATGTTTTATACTCCTTCTTCTCAAAAAATATTTGTTGATGATTTACCAGGTGGAGGTTCTATCTACCAGAATATTTTTCAGATGGTCAGGGGTCGTGTTCCAGGCGTAAGGATTAATGGAGGTAATTTCATTCTAAGAGAAACTGCGAATATCAAGGATGGCGAAATACCTGCTACAGTAATGCTTGATGGGTTTGAGATTCGTGCAGAGATGGTTGAGAACATAGATGTACAAAACGTTATGGTGATAGATGTCATAAAAGGACTATCTGCCACTTCAATATATGGAGAACGCGGTGCGGGTGGCATTATAAACGTAATAACGAAGAACCCGGGAGAGATGAGCAAGAGTGACGGTACAAAACAAAGAGTGAAGGGAAGCTTAAACATACAGCTGCCAGGAATCTATAATGCTCGAGAATTTTACTCGCTGGACTATAGTAAGAAATCGATATCTCATCAGCAACCTAATCTAAAGACTACGCTATACTGGGAACCAATGATACGCATAGGCAAAAAACTGAAGCAGTTATCTTTTTACACTGGTGATAAGGGTGGTAGTTATTTAGTAAAAGTAGAAGGTATTACTGATAGTGGATTCCCATTTATTCATTATGAAAAGTTTGTGGTCGCCTATCAATAAATCAATACTTATATTCTAGTTAATGCCAAAGATTATGCCACTAGTACTCAAGCTTAATCACAGCAAATGGTCCAGAAAAAAATACTATTCAATGGTCTCCTGATGGAATTAATTTTGAAATTAAATCATCAATTAAAGGCGCTTCAGCTGCAAAAGGATAGCTCATATCTATCAACCTTGGTGACTCAACTCGCTTAGTACCTCCTCCATCTGCAACTTATGACGATTTGTATGTTGTATACTAAAGTATATCCACTCTTCAAAAGTAAACTCCCCTAGAACGAAATGAGAAAATTTATCGCATACTCGAGAGATGTCTTTATCAGCTATGGCTGCGCACATTTTACTTCGTAACGATGGGAATTTTGTCTTGAATTTTTCGAGTGTATCTGTTTTGCCTTTTGGTTCAAGAGGTGGAGGTGAAGTATATTTTTTGTCTCGATTAATTCCTACTTCATTAATCACTGCTTTCTTACTCTCCCTGTCTTGATCTGCTTGAGCACCTTCTAAAGACATCAAACTAAATATGCCAAAATCAACACTCATCAGATGATCACATATTTGGATAATACTCCATTTCCCAGAAGGAGGAGTTATTAATGCTTTTTCATTATCAATAGAAATGACGAAGTCTATTAGTGCTTGGGTATTTTCATTGAGTTGGGAGATAGTTTGTTCGTTCATTCTATTAGTTAGTTTATAAATAGATGTTTTTGGTTAGCATCTGGGATTATACACTGATCATGCTTTCCGTAAATTTTATATCTGTTCTTTGCAATTAGGTTATAAAAGAAATTTCTGATTATACGAGGGATAAATCGGAAAATAGACATTGCTCTCCAAGGCTGCCCTAAAGATTTGAATACTTGAAATGTCACATCAGATTTTTCGTAAAATTTAGCTTTATCGATAAGGACTACACTCTCTAGATTGTCACTGATTCCAAACTCTTCACGAACTAATTTGCCTTCTTCTGATTGCAGAGTAGCATATCTGATTTTTTGTGCTTTATCTATATCAACAAAAAATTGGACCGCCTTAGAACAAAATATACATTCTCCATCAAAGAACATTACAGGATGCTTTGTTGAGATTTTTTTTATTTCGTCTAGTGTTTTCATGAGAAGACAGATTCTAGGATATCTTCTATCTTAACAACTGTCTTGATTTCTAGTTTATAATTAGATGGATTTAACCCCTTGCTGTTATACTTTGATATAAATATCTGCTCAAATCCTAATCTATCAGCCTCTTGGATGCGTTGTTCTATTCTCGATACTGCTCTGATTTCTCCAGAAAGCCCTACTTCTCCAGCAAAGCATATTTTCTTATCGATATAGATATCTTCTAGAGACGAGATTAAAGAACTGATGATTGCCAGGTCGATAGATGGATCTGATACTTTGATTCCTCCTGCTATATTTAGGAAAACATCATTCTGACCAAAAGGTAATCCGCATCGTTTCTCGAGAACAGCTAATAGCATGCTCAACCTACGCAAGTCAAATCCCGTAGCGCTTCGCTGTGGAGTTCCATAGATAGCAGGAGTAACAAGTGCCTGAGTCTCTATGAGCATCGGGCGTAATCCTTCTATAGTTGCTGATACTGCACTTCCACTAAGTTGCTCTTCTGTTTGGGAGAGTAGCAGTTCGGAAGGGTTAGATACTTCTCTCAAGCCGCTCACTTGCATTTCATAGATACCGATCTCATCAGTAGAGCCAAATCTATTTTTAAGGGTACGGATTATTCTGTAAGAGTAGTTTTGATCACCTTCAAACTGTAGTACGACATCTACTATGTGCTCTAATAATTTAGGACCTGCAATATTTCCTTCCTTAGTTATATGCCCAATTATAAAAACAGGAATCTTAGTCTCCTTAGCAAAACGCTGCAACTCACCAGTACACTCTCGGACTTGAGATACCGTGCCAGGAGTTGATTCTATAAAAGGGCTCGAGACTGTTTGTATAGAGTCGATAATCAAAATATCAGGCTGTAGTTTTTTAGCCTGCTTTAGAATTTTTACAATGTTAGTCTCTGTGTAGATATAGCTTTCGGGGTTCGACTTACCTAATCGATCAGCTCTCATCTTAATTTGCTCTTCGCTTTCTTCGCCAGATATATAAAGCACCTTTTTATTGATGTGCGTAGTAAGTTGCAAGAGTAGAGTAGACTTACCAATACCAGGTTGCCCGCCTATTAATATTAAACTCCCTAAGACTATTCCTCCTCCTAAAACTCTATTAATCTCTTGATCGTGAGTTACAAGTCTCTGATTATTGCCAGCTTGTACTTCACTAAGCTTCTGTAGCCTGGCCCTATCTTCACCATTATCTTTCCATGCTTTATTCTTGGATTCTTGCTTAGTTTCCTTGGTCACTACCTCTTCATGATAGGTATTCCATTCGTTACATGATTGGCATTTTCCAACCCATTTTGGCGATGAAACACCACAATTAGAACAATAAAATATAGTTTTAACTTTTGCCAAGTGTCTGATTATCAGTTAGTTAATAATAAAATTGAGATTTTTTTCATTTTTTTTTTCAAAATATGTGTCCTATCGATAAAAGTGCGTCTTAAGAGTATCAAAATAGGATTAATCGCCCTTATAGGATTTAGTTTCTAGTAGATCGATTAAGACCTTAAGTCCTTAGAGGCTTAGAATTAAATGTTTTCAATTGGTTTTTTGGGGTTATACAGGGTTCTGCTTTTGCATGGACCCTGTTCTTTTTTATACTTATTGCTACCTGGAAGCACAATTCACGCATTTAGTACTTTCGGGCATATAGATCAATCTTGCAGGTTGAATAGGCCTTTTACAATTCTCACAAGTTCCAAATTCTTCCTTATCTATACTAGATAGCGCCATTTTCATCTGAGCTATTTTCTTTTTTTTATTCCGTAGTGCCGCTTCTGCAACGCTTTTATTATTAATAGCATCCATCCTAGATATCCTCCCTAAAGAATTTTCAGGTTTTATCGGCTGGGTTAGCTGCTCTAGCTCCTTGATCTCAGTTTGGGAGCTCTGTAGCAGTTCCTTTAGTCGCCCCCTAAGCGTTTCCCTCTCTTCTTTTGTCATATTATGGGCGTTTTGATTATTTTTTTAATAATTTATAGAAGAATTCAACACCTTAGAACTTTTAAACACCTTAACACTTGAGTCAATTCAGTTGGATAATATTAGACGATAAAGGTAAACACAAAGTTGGTCTTTATCATGGGCAGACTGGCCACCTTATGGTCTATCTTAACACTAAGGTTATCATTATTGACTTTCATGTGCTGCAGTCTAAAACTTATTCATTTTTTCTTGGTGAAGAACTCTATGAACTTACAGTAGAAAGGGAAGGACACCAATGGGCTTATGGCTTAAAATCTAATGAAAAGATAAATACTCCACTCAACAAAGCACGAAAAAAGTATAAACAGGTATATGTAGTTCAGGGATTTGCCCTTTTATTGTTGGTAATTCTTTTCTGGATCACGCTGTTTGTATTACTCACTTAGGTGCTTTAATCTTACCTTTGCTCCTTTAAAACATCGATATTTTGGAGCTAATAGATCAACATGTAGAAAGTTTAATATTCACTTCTGGACAACCAATATCAGAAAGTGAAATTACGTCGAGCATACAGCGAGCGATTGATGAGAGCATATCAGAGGAAGATATAAACGCCTCTATAGATCGCTTGATAGAAAAATATAAAGCAGAAGAATTTGCATTTGAGATAGTACCTATCAGTAAGGGTTATCAATTCATGACCAAAGGTGCCTTTCATACTACTGTAGGAGAACATCTTAAAATCATTTCTAAGAAGAAACTTAGTAGAGCTGCATTAGAGACGCTTGCAATTATTGCTTACAAACAACCAGTAACCAGAATAGATTTAGAGTCTATCAGAGGGGTAGGTTGTGACTATACCATACAGAAGTTGATGGAGAAAGAACTTGTAGAAATGCAAGGAAGAGCAGATGGTCCAGGAAGGCCTCTCTTGTACGGGACTAGTGAGAAGTTTATGGATTACTTTGGGATCAAAGATCTCAAGGATTTACCTAAACCTAAGGATTTTGAAATGCCAGAAACAGAAGTTGGTGAACCAGCACCGATTGAAGTTGTTAAAGAAACAGAAGCAATAACAGAAACAGAGGGAGTAGATGAAGGATTAGTTGAAGCAAAGACTGAAGAGAATGGGGAAGAGATGGAAGTAGTAAGCGAAACACCGAAGATGAATGGGACTTCAGAAGGTCCACATAGCGAAGAATTAATAGAAATACAAAATTCCTCAGAAGAGGAAGAGTAATGGAAACACCTCTCGTAAATAGAGTCGCTAATAGCGGTATCATAACTTTAAATCTAGAAGATCACTTTCCAGATAAAGAGATAGTTGTATTCGATATTAAAGATTATCTCTTTAAGGAGCTGATACTTAAGGAGAAAGACTTTAGAGCGGCAATTAGAGAGTATGACTGGAGTAAAATTCAAAATAAGATATTGCTTGTCCACTGCTCTAATGATTCAATAATACCTGTATGGGCTTACATGTTAGTAGGCAGTGCTGCAACACCATTTGCGGCTGAGGTTTTTCAAGGAACCCAATCAGAGTTCCTTAAGGCACACTACAATAAAGTTATTGATAAGTTGGCGATTGATGATTTCGAAAACCAGCGGATTGTAATTAAAGGATGTAGCAATAAGCCAGTACCACCTTCTGCATATACAGACCTTACAAGTAAACTCCTCCCTACAGTGAGGAGTATCATGTATGGAGAACCTTGCTCTACTGTTCCTATCTATAAGCGTAAGCCAAAGAAAGCATAAGTTTTAACAAAATTTTATTGTCCTTGAGGCTTGTTCTAAGACTTTATAGAATGAGCGGATTGTGTATAAGCTTTACTTTTATGTAAGTTAGAGGACAACTACAATTAGGCTCAAAATATTTAAACTATAACTATGAACACAAAGAAACTATTCACTAGCTTCTTCCTTTTATCTGGATCGATTTTCACACTATTGATATTCATTTCTTATTCAGATGCAGGACCTTCCACGGATGATACTTTAGAGCCTACGCACGAAAACGTGGAAGAAAGTAATCTACAACAAGTGATCAGATCTGCTTACGCTGATAAGACTTACTATTTCGCAGGTGAAGCTATGCCCAATACTTTTGATTGTAAAGAGCGGTTAGATCGCGAACTATCGGTTAATGCTTATTGGCAATCAAATACTTTGCTCAATTTGAAAAAAGCAAATAGATTCTTTCCAATAATGGAGCGAGTATTAGCAGAGCAAGGAGTCCCAGATGATTTTAAATACCTAGCAGTTGCTGAGAGCGACATGAGGAACGCGACATCGCATGCTAATGCTAAAGGATTCTGGCAATTTAGGAAATTAGCTGCCAAAGATTATGGACTTGAAGTCAATGACGAAGTAGACGAGAGATATCATGTAGAAAAATCTACTCGAGCGGCAGCTAAATATTTGAAGTGGTTGTATAAAAAATTCGGTTCTTGGGCAAACGCTTGTGCTGCTTATAACATGGGCCCTGGGAACTTTTCTAAGGTTACTAAATCTCAAAAAGAAAATTCGTTCTATGATCTCAATGTGAACATCGAGACTGGGAGATACGTCTTTAGACTTATAGCGATCAAAGAGATTATGAATAATCCAGAAGGATTTGGATTTTATCTTGATCAACATGAAAAATATCCAGAGATTGATACCTATCAAGTAGAAGTTAATCAGTCTGTTCCAAGTTGGTCAGCTTTTGCAAAAGAACATGGTATCAGCTATCGTACTTTAAAGGTGCTTAACCCTTGGCTAATTGACAGTAAGTTGACAGTCAAGAAAAACACTTACTACGTTAAAGTGCCTCGCTAAATAATTGCCTGTTACCTATATTTTGGTAGTATAGATATTGTAAGTTTTTCTATAAGATTTCCCTTCATTCGGACTACTGAATTGTACAATAGGCAGTAAGTCAGCACTTAACTTAGCAAATAGTATTCTGGAGCCTGTGTTTTGGAACCTTATAAGAGTGGATTCGATCTTAATCTACTGATAATCAGCAGCTAAATGACATTTTCATGCAAATGTTAACTCATGTAGAGTAGAGTATAAAACTTGGTTTAAAATATATTAAAACCATAGATGTATAGTATATTGTGTTTCTGTATTTCGACATATTACAGACAAGATTAATATGTCTAGAATTTTACAATTTACTCCTATGACTTTACAACCTGTTAGAATCAAACTATTCTTATTTATTTTTTCATTTCTGCTTTACGGAATTAACAGCACGGCTCAAACAATTACTTGCAGCCCTGCAGGTACAACAGTGGAATGTAATGCCGATGGTGAAATTTTAGCGATACAGCAAAATGCAGATAATATTGCTATGCTAGAAGCTTGCAGTTCAGATGACTGTGGAACAGATATTACAGTGACCAGCGATTTTAATGTTGCCGAACTAATTAATAGTTGTGGGACCGCAGGATTCATAACTGTGAGCTATACAATTGTATCTAGTTGTGAAGGGGATGCTACACGGACAACAAATTTTAACATCCTAGAAGACGGTGGAACTGGGAATGCAGATACTCAAACAATAACATGCGAACCAGAAGGTATAACTGTCGATTGTACATCATCAGATAGCGAAAGTTTAGCGATTCAAAGAAATGCTGATAACATAGCAATGTTAGAAGCATGTACTACTGATGATTGTGCAGATTTAAATGTGGTGGTGACTAGTGATTTTGATGTTGCAAGTCTTGTTAATAGTTGCGGTAACACAGGTTTCATAGTTGTGAATTATACTATTACTACTTGCGGAACGTCTTCTGCTCGAACTACGAATTTTACTATAGGTGGCGAAGATGGAGGTAACGATGATGGAGGAAACGATAACACAGATACACAAACAATAACATGCGAGCCAGAAGGTATAACTGTCGATTGTACATCAGCGGATAGCGAAAGTTTAGCCACTCAAAGAAATGCCGATAATATTGCAATGCTAGAAGCATGCACTACCGATGGCTGCGCAGATGTAGTTGTGGAGGTAACTAGTGATTTTGATGTTGCAAATCTTGTCAATAGTTGTGGGAATACAGGATTCATAGTTGTGAATTATACGATCACCACTTGTGGAACCTCATCTGCTAGAACTACAAACTTTACAATAGGTGGCGAAGATGGAGGAAATGATGACGGAGGTAACGATGACGGCGGGAATGACGATGGAGGAAATGATTGCGGAGCAGTAGGAGGTAATTTTCTAACACTAGATACAGACACAACAGAAGTGACTGTTTGCGTAGGTGATGGAATCAGCGATGCTGTTTTTGCAAAAGTATGGGAAGAAGAAGGAGATGCATCAGTTTATATAATCACTGATGAGGATGGCAATATTTTGACTGTGAAGGATGGGATAAGTTTTGAGTTTGAAGGAATGGATGTAGGCACAGCTTATATCTATCACTTGAGTACTGTAGGAACGGTGTCAGGGATTAATGTAGGATCTAACATATCAGACCTATCTGGTTGTCACGAATTGTCTAATTCTATCAAAGTAAATAAAGTAGATGATGGTGATCAATGTGGTTGTGCGATGTTCGTACAGCTTGGGAGCGATCAAACTATTTGTCTTGGAGAGAGTGTTACATTGGAAGCAGACGTTATGAACTCTAATGTTTGTACGATTGTATGTGCGGTAGAAAACGCAGGGACTCTCGTAGAATGGGATATGGATGCTTGCCACTCGATAACTAATGGAGTGGACAATACAGATTTTTCTGAGCTTGCTCCTTCATATCCTAACGCTGATGAATGTGTGAATGTAGAAGCTACTCACGTCAATGTAGAAGGAGGGATGCACTCTTGTACAGTACCTAAAGATGGCTTGGATGGAAGAGCAATGTGCTTCAGTGCCAGCAAAAAATGTTATTGGAGAGATGATAGCCCAGATGCACTTAAATTTTCAGTTACACTTACACCTGAGCAGAGTAGTACAATAACTGGATTACAATTTTACGAAAGTGCACCAGAAAGATTTACTTGGTATAATCCTGATTTTTCTGAAGATATAGATGAAGGACCTAACAATTTCCCACGATTCTATGGTTTAAGAGTAACTAAGAATGGAGAGGAAATTTTCCAACAAAATGATATTCCAACTACTAATGACTGGACATTAGAAGAATTTGATTTTAGTGATAACGCTGAGTTCAAAGTAGAAGAAAATACAACCTTCGTTTTCGAGTTGCTAGCTTATTGTCCAGCATGGAGAAATGCGATAACCTATGCATGGGATCTTGATAACATAAAACTACTTGGTGGTTGTTGTGAGAAAGATGAGTCTATTACTAAGGTTGACTATCTATGGTCAACAGGTGATACTACAAAGACTATCACAGTATCTCCGACAGAGCATGAGCACTACAGTGTTACAGTTTCTGATTGCATGGGATGTGTAGCAACTAAGAGAGTTGTAATAGATGTAAATCAACCAGTGACAGCTGATTTAGGAGGAGATATAAATGTTTGTATGGAAGATTTACCACTTACACTTTCACACTCTCTTGATGGTATAGATACTAAGCATCCAAGAGTAGAGTGGTCGACAGGTGAAGAGGGAGAGTCTATACAAGTAACGGAGGCAGGTACTTACTCAGTGACGATTACGGATGGCAAAGCATGTTTTGATACTGACGAGATTATTGTAAGTATCTCAGAACCTGATCCATTAAATCTGCCTGATAGCGCTGACCCAGTATGTGCAGGTAGTAGTATCGATCTCACCTCACTTGAGCCAAGTGGCCAAGGTGGAGGAGTATGGACTAATGCTAATGGAGATGTAGTGTCGAGAGAGGGAGCTGGTACTTATACCTATACTTACACTGATAGTAATGGATGTACTTCTTCAGACCAGATTACATTGATAGAAGATAACTTTAGTTTCACAGTTAGTGATCAAGGACCGATTTGTCCTGATGCAACATTTGACTTTAGTACCATAGTACCTGATGGTGTATCTGGAGATAGCTGGGAGGTTACTGACTTAGGGGATGGCAACTATAGATTTACGGGTACTAACGATAATGGCTGTACTGCATCTGACGAATTCAGTGTGAGTGTGGACAATTTTATGGTCAGCCTAGAAGCACCACCAGTGTTATGTGAGGGTGAAGTTTATATGCTTATGGATCAAGTACCTGCGGATTACACAGGAGGTACATGGACAGATATGGATGGCAATACAGTAGATGAAGCAACACCAGGTATGTTTACTTATACCTACACAAATGATAACGGATGTACGTCTTCCGATAAGATAACTTTCGTCTCTAGTGGTTTTGAATTGGTTCAGTTAGAAGATGATTCTGTGTGCTGGGGTGATTCGATATTGTTATCTACACTAGAGCTTCCTGAGCAGAGTGGAGGTTTCTGGAAAGACTTAAATAATAATGTAGTTACTTATGGCCATCAGGACGAGTTTTATAGATATCATTTGTTTGATGAGGTAAATGGGTGTGCAGATATTGTAACCATCAAAATACATGAGAAACATTGTAACGATAATTGTGAGGGCATTACGGTATCTCTAGATACTCCAGATGCAATATGCACTGGCGAAAGTATAACACTAAGCACACTAGAATCAATAGGATCAACAGGCGGCTCATGGACTAATTCTGATGGAGACGTTGTCACTGAAGGAGGTGCAGGAAGTTACACTTATGCAGTAACTAATATGGATGGCTGTACTGCAACTGCTCAGGTGGAGATAGTATCAGAGGATTGTGTAGACCCTTGTGCAGCTTTCAATATCAGCTTCACAAATCCAGCACCGATATGTGACGATGCGACATTTGACCTATCGACTTTAGTATCATCAGCTGCTGAAGGTGGTGAATGGACTAACGCAGATGGTACACCAGTAACTACTGTAGGACCAGGAGTATATACTTACACTGTAACCACTAATGAGGGATGTAGTGCAACAGCAGACGTAACCATAGTAGGTGAGGATTGTAATGACCCTTGTGAAGGAGTGAGTATTTCGATAAGTTCTCCATCTGCTATTTGTGATGGTGAAACTATAAACTTGAGCAGTATTGTCCCTTCTGAATTAGCAGGAGGAAGCTGGACTAATGCTGATGGTGCAGAAGTATCTGATGTCTCGGTAGGAGTATATACTTATACTTTGACTAATGGAGATGGCTGTACGGCCTCTGCAACTATCACGATTGAGAGTATAGATTGTAACGGTGATCCTTGTGATGATCATACCCCTATGATCAATATATCAGATGTTACAATTTGTGAAGATAATGCACCATATGTTTATGTAGCCTCACTTTCTACGACTTGTCAAGAAACAATAACTTATAGCTCAGGTGGTGCACAGATTGAGCATAATGCTGATTCTTTATTGGTATTTACATCAGGAACAATTGATGTGGTTGTAACGGGCCCTAACGGAAATTCTGCTATGGTTAGTTTTGCAGTAACTGTAGAAGATTGCACAGATCCAGTTGTCACTTGTGATGACGGTAATCCTAATACAGAAAATGATATCCAGATAGATGATTGCAATTGCTGCGGTACTCCTGTGAACGGTCAAGTAATATATGTAGATGCTGACGCAGCAGGAGCTGCTGATGGTACTTCTTGGGCTGATGCATATACAGATTTACAAGAGGGAATGCAATCAGCTGAGGCAGGTCAAGAAATATGGCTTGCGGATGGAACATATCTTCCTACTCAAGATGGAGATAGAGATGCTTACTTTAATATGCCTTCAGGGGTAGATTTATATGGAGGCTTTGATGGGTCAGAGACAAATATATGTCAGAGAGATTTTTCTGATACTAGATCAGTACTAAGTGGCGATCTTTTAGGAGATGACAAAATCGATGTAGAAAATCTTGTTCCTCTAGAGTTATTATTCACAGGGACTGAGGAGAATAGTCACTATGTCTTGAGAAATTCTCAAGTGACAGATGACATCAAAATAGACGGAGTAGCAATTACAGGTGGGGTAGCAGATGGCACCAACACAGCAGGTGGTGGAGGCTTCTTGTTTGTGAATGACTCTGATGCTACATTAGAAATGAATAATGTACTGGTAGTACATAATCAAGGTGCAGGGCTGGGTGGTGCAGGTCGTATCAACACTAGAAGTGCAACTACTTTCACAGTAAAAATGAATAGGGTAGTATACCTTCAGAATCAGGTGAGTGGTCCCGCACTGTCAAAAGGTGGAGCATTATTTTATGCTGGATACGACGGTGGTCTAGTAGATATGAATATTACAAATTGTTTGTTTGCACAGAATTATTCTGAAAATCGAGGTGGTGCTATTTGTAACGATGATAATGTAAGATCAATCTATTCTAATTCACTTTTCGCTGGTAACAAGGCATCTGACGGTGGAGCAATATTTGAAAACAATGGTGACAATGAGGCAATACACACCAACAATACTTTCTACATAAATTTCGCTGACGAGAAAGGAGGAGCGATAGTTAATTTTAGAGACTTTGGTAGTAATACAATCGAATCTCGTAACTGCATATTCTTTGGTAATGTAAGCACACTTGCTGGAGGACCAGGCTTTGATAATTTTGATAATGACAATAATAACTTCTCATTCCAAAACTGTTTATTCAGTGAAGCAGACTTAGCAACAATAGAGACACAAGCAACGGGGACAGAAGATAGAGGTAACAATCAGTTTGCTGCTGATCCACTATTTGTAGACCCAGTTAATGCAGATTTTAACTTACAAGAAGGATCACCAGCTATTGATGCAGGAGATCAATCCTTTGTGACATTGTCTAGTGATTTATTCGGAAAAATTAGAGTTCAAAACGGAGAAGTTGATTTAGGAGCAAATGAATTTGGAGATGAGACTACATGTGATTTTGATAGGTTTGACTTTAATGTAGGCTTTGTACCACCAGTACAGAGTGAAATAGAATTTGTAATAGAAGAGGAAGAAATACAACCAATAGAAGTTGCAGATGCAGCTGTCACAACTTTCCCTAATCCTACGGCTAATGAAATAAATGTCTTAGTAAGCAAGCATAAAGTTGAAGATGCGATTTCTTTAAAACTGTATGACTCTACAGGTAGCCCAATAGCTATCAACTACTCAGTCTCTTCAGATATGGGTATGAAAGTAGAATACAATATACCAGTGAAGGACTTTAATGGAGGAGTTTATATCCTCAAAACTAAGGTCGGTAAATTCACAATTAACAAGCGAGTTATAGTAATCAAATAAAGAACGGCAACTGCGTCGTTAAGGGGAATCCAGATATGGGTTCCCCTTTTTTTTATACTATAATTATGGTGTTGACTTTTTCTTGATCCCTGGTTGCATTATTTCAAATCCCTCTTCTTCTTTTGCTTCATCTACTATCGCTTTAGCATCAGCTAATAATTGTTTAGCATCGTAGATAATACCATCTTTAATTGTATACTTTACTCCACCAACTCTTACTACTTCATTGTCATCAGTTAGTTTGATAGCTCCCGTGCCATAGAGTACTTTTAAGTTTTGCAATGGATTTTCATCGATGACTATAATGTCTGCTTTTTTGCCTACCTCTATACTACCAATCTCATCATCCATCCCAAGTGCCTCTGCACCATACAAAGTTGCAGACCTAATTACTTCGAGTGGATGGAAACCTGATTCTCTAAGTAGCTCTAGCTCGCGAACATAAGCAAAGCCATATAACTGAAAGATGAAACCAGAATCAGACCCGGTAGTAACTCTACCACCTCTATTCTTATACTCATTAATGAAAGTCATCCAGAGATTATAATTTTGTTTCCAGTCTACTTCTTCTTCTGTTCCCCAGAAATGCCAGTACGATCCATGAGACTTTTTACTTGGTTGATAAAATCGCCATAGACTAGGTAAGGTATATTCCTCATGCCACTCTGCTCTCCTTGCTCTGTGTAGATCACGACTAGCTTCATAGATATTAAATGTAGGATCAATGGTGAAATCAAGCGAGATCAATTCATCCATGATCTTATTCCAGTGATCGGAGAATGGTTTAGCAGCTTGTTTCCATAATCGTCCCGCCTCTCCAAATCTGTGTTGCTCATTCTGATAGTTATAGTCTAAAGGATAATTCTGCAAAGTCTTGTCTTCGAAGAGAGCTTCTGGTAACCCATACCAATGCTCCATACTTGTGAGGCCTGCATGAGCAGAGTTTACCACATTCCATCTTCCTACTTCTAATTGCGCATGGTGACAAGCAGAGCGCAAACCAAGTCTCTTGTTTTCTTCCAAAGCAGGGCCAAATAGCTTAGGCGGAAGACCAAAGAACTTAATACCATCTGCACCCTTAGCAGCATTATCTCTAACCCATGCTCTGGCTTGCTCGGGAGTAGCTATTGGATCTAAAGACCCAGCACCAAAAGCTGTATATGCCAGTATTCTAGGAGCCGTAATTTTATTTTCTTCACTAAGCGCTTTATGTTTTAATACCCAGTCAAGTCCGTTGCCGCAAGACGGATCCCTAAT
>CALFUQ010000038.1 GCA_937929885.1 uncultured Saprospiraceae bacterium | reverse complement strand
ATGAAAACTATGGCACACTTTCTAAATCGCAAAAGATAGCTAAGGGTATCGGCTTGATGGGTAAGCCTTATGCTAAAGATTTTATAGAACTCTTTCCGCGGTTTCAGAAAAAGTATAAGCTGCTTAATTCTGTTACTGATGTAAATAAAAGAATTAAGGAGGCGGTGTTGGAGAAGTTAGGATTATAAGAATTTACTCCCCTCTGTCACTTTGTGATATTCTTCTCTTTAAAGTAGAGGCCCCTCCTTACTTCCCTTGGAAGGGAGGAACAAAACGGTTTTTTGAGCTTTGTGTTGTTGACCCTTCTCTTTCAAGAGAATGTCAGGGAGAGTTAAACAAAAAAGGCATCTCAATTATGAAATGCCTTAAATTTTCTTTTTTGCTATTTGCTCCTACCCCATCTCACTAACCACTTCCTTCACCTCTGGGACCATTCTTTTAAGCATACCTTCTATGCCTGCTTTAAGTGTAACCGTAGATGACGGACAACCACTACAAGAACCTTGTAACACAACTGTTACGATCCCCTCATCAAATGATTTAAATTCGATGTTGCCACCATCCATTTCAACAGCAGGCTTAACATAAGTATCAATCAGTTCTTTAATCTTCTTTACTAACTCCGCCATCTCACCTGTGTACTGATAAGCCACTCCGTTTTCTGCTTCGATCGCAGCCATTGCTTCTTGGAATCCTTCTTTTACAATTTCACCTTCGTCTCCGATATACCCCTTGATAAATTCCTTAAGCTTAAGCATGATATCATCCCAGCTATAGTTAAACTCTTTAGATACTGTTACAAAGTTATTACACACATAAACTCCTTTGACATATGGAAACTCAAATAGCTTTTCTGCTATCGGAGACCATTCTTTAGCCATTGATTCATCTTTAAAATCAGCGGTGCCTCTATATAGCATTCTGTTAGTCACAAATTTCAGTGATTCTGGGTTTGGTGTCTGCTCTGTGTATAGCATGACTGGATTTTGGGTAACTGTGCTCATAATCTAGATTTAATCTAAGTACAAATGTAACAGATTTTTGAGCTAGAAGTTTTGAAAAAAATGCCTTCGTTTAGGAGATTATAGGAGAGATTTGATCTGAAAATACTGGAAAACTGGGACGTTTTCGACATCTTAAGGTGCTATAAAATTAAATCCTCATATGGGATTACTGTCTCTAATCCTTTGGATCTAAAGTATTCTCTAGTTTCAGCAGAAGATTTTTGTGAGGTTGCAATTACAAAATCGCCTCCCCAAGCACCTAGAGATTTTATACTTCCCCAATAGTCTGAGAAGCGCTCATCTTTTACCTTGGTATGACCTGTGGCGTTTGCAATGATGTCTTCGTGCTTATTAATTAGCTCTTCGAATTTATCAAGAGACTTACAGCTAATTAAAGAATCAGTTATTTCTGTGATCTGGTCGGCGGTTTGCTTTCTGTTGTTACCTGTTTTTAGATAATTCCGTACAGCCTCTCCACTGTCTTCTTTCTTCTCTAAATAAACAAAGTATAAGTTGTCTTTGAATGGTGGGTTGTAGTCTATTTCTGCATAAGACAATTCATCGTCTTTAAGCATATAATGTAGTGGACCCTCTGCTCCTGCACAAGCAATATCATAACCGCTTCCTTCTGACATTTTAAAGTGTAGAAAAAATGGATTGATATCTGCCCAAGATGCAACAGCATAAATTAACGAAGAACTTGATCCAAGTCCCCACTCTAATGGAAACTCTAAATCTGTGATCACCTTAAATCCATTCCACTTATCTAAAAATTCGGAGTTTAATCTTACCGAGTTCTTTAAGAGTTTACCAATGTACTTTGCTATCTCTTCGTCATTAGTCTTAACTGCAGAAAAATCATATAAAGATATGTGTGCTTCGAACCATCGCTCGCCTTTTGAATCTTGGCTGACCCAGATGAGATCTGATCCTCTAGAAGGTTTTACTTGAAGTTTTTGACCTAGCTTGGTTGGTAAGCATAGTGCCTTAGCACCATCTAGTACTGCGTACTCTCCTGAGAGTAGCAACTTTCCTCTTCCAAAAAACTCCTTTTTGATGGTGTATTTAAAGCTGGTTATTAATCTGTAAAAGTATACAAATTATTTATATATAAGATTTCGAGATATGAATTTTAATAAATCATTTAATCTGTTACCATTTTACTCGCTTTTGACCTCTTTTTTTTGATAAAATCTCGTACTGATGAGAAGGAAATGACTTTGTTATTAAAGAACTCCACTGCTGACTTAATTTCTAACTCCGTCGCTTGTAGATGATTTAGAATGTTAAGTAAGTGCATTTTCATATGCCCTTGCTGGATACCTACTGTGATGAGTGATCTTACTGCAGCAAAGTTTTGCGCTAATCCTGTTGCTGCAATTATACCCATCAGTTCTTCAGCATTAGGAGAGCCTAATAGTTCTAAAGATCTTTTTGCAATAGGGTGCAGCGACGTAAGTCCACCCACAGTACCAATTGCCAATGGAATATCTAACCAAAACTTAAACTCATCATCCTTTACTTCGCAATGACTTAAGCTTTTGTATGAACCATCCTTAGAAGCATAGGTATGTCCACAAGCTTCTATAGCCCTGAAGTCATTTCCAGTAGCTATTACCACAGAATCTATACCGTTAAATATTCCTTTATTATGAGTAGTCGCCCTATAAGGATCTATATGTGCAATATTAATTGCTGTCTCAAATTTATGAGCAAACTCCTCACTTGACATGCCATTAGGGAATTTACCTAGCTTATCTATGTTGCAAGATACTGTCGCTCTAACCACACATTCAGGTGTATAGTTGGAAAGTATAGACATAATGATTTTCACTTCTTTCTCTGCTCCTTCAAAAGATTTTTCTTTGATACAAAAGTTTTTCAATGTCAGTGCAAACTGCTCTAAGATAGAGTTGATAAAATTTGCACCCATCGAGTCACAAGTCTCAAATGATACTTTGAGTTGATAGTAGTTCTCTTCTTTGTCTGTAAAATCTATTAATTCTATTTCTCCGATTCCTCCTCCTCGCTCTTCCATGTTCTTGGTAAGCGATTTTGAATCGTTAATGAGTTTGGCTTTTAAAGTTGAGAAGTTAGAAAACAACTTATCCTTTTCTCCTTCCCATTTAAAATGTACTTGGCCTACTTTTTTGGTGTTTAAAATCTCAGTTTTAAAACCTCCTCTCGACATCCAAAACTTTGCTGCACTAGATGCTGCAGCAACTACTGAGCTTTCCTCGATGACCATCGGGACGCAGTATGGCTTGTTATTAATTACAAAGTTTGGTGCAACCCCATAAGGCATAGGGTAATTACTGATGGTGTTTTCTGAGAAACCGTCTAAGATCTTCTGTTGATCTTCATTGTTGTGCCAGTAACTTACAAGCTCATTCTTCACACCTTCTGGGTCTGTAAAAAAATTCTTTGCTATCCACTTAATCTTACCTCGCTTGGATAGTTTAGAAAAGCCGCTTATAGTCTTCTGATCTTTCATTTCTTTCCTTACCTAACTCTAAGGTAATTTTTTGCTAAAGCTAATCCTGCTATCTGTGCAGAAACAAAATTATGTAGTAACTCGTAATCTTCTTTTGCATGCGCTAACATGGCAGAAGCTTGTCCATAGATCGCATTGCCATTTACTTTATTGATAAAGTAATATCCATCTAGAAAATCTTTTACCCCTCCTGAGATGATTACTTCATTGCACAGCACTTTGTCTCCTAATTCTGCTAAAGCATCATTATAAAAGTTCACCATCTCTAAAGCACTATGTCCAAGCGATGATATCTTTTTATAAGTCTCTTGCATAACCTTATCTGCTCTTAATAATTCTAAACTTGAAAAATTAGTGCCTCCCCCTGCAGAGAATTCAATCGCTTGTAATGGCAATTGCAATAGTGCTTTCATAGAATTAATTCCAAATCCTTGTCCTACCTCTTTGACTATTACATTTGTGTTTACACCATCTAATACTTTATGTATAGTTTCCATCGGGTTCTGAGATATATTGTCTCCTTCTGGTTGCAACCACTCTTGTAATGGATTGACATGTATAATCAGTCCGTCTGCTTCTAATTTTCTTACTAAATCGTCAATTTTATATAGAGAATTATCAGCTACTAATTGCTCCACCTGAGCGATGCCCAAGTTGGTATATAGTGGTTGATCGCCGATATCCTTTCTAACACTATAATCTTTTAGATATTCATTACTCTCCAACAGAGCCCTACATGATCCCAATCCCATACCAAGACCGAAATCCTTACAAGCTTTAGCCAGGTTGCGATTGATCTTACCAGCTAGTGCCGTACCACCAGTCATACTAGAGACCCATATCGGCTGCTTAAATGATTTGTTGAGAAATTTAAATGACTCGTTTATTTGATCTTGAGGATGTGCCGCCAGCATTGGCTCGTAATAAAACCTACTGTCTAATTCTGATTGCTCTACACGCGATTTAAAAGCCAGTTCGATATGGTCTTTTTTCCTGCTCGGTGCATTAGGATCTGTATTTTTCGTAATGTCTACGGGTGTTTCCAAATACTTTAAACTATTGGTAACAAAACAAATGTACTTTAAAATAGTTGTTCCCGTTTTAAGCAATACACAAACGGAACGATATAAAGCAAAATTTACATTTCAATCATTTATTCAACTCTTTTTCTCAAGTAATTACTACAATATGAAATGGATATTTTGCGTCTTTTTGAGTCTTTTTATATCACAACTTCCTGCTCAATCTAAAAACAAGGCATACAAAGCATTTAATGATGCAGTAGCTCACTTTAAAGCTAAAGAGTATAAGGATGCAATAGTAGACTATACCATAGCTATAGAGCTCCACCCAGAGTATACGAAGGCATTTTATAATCGGGCAAATGCGAAGCTAAACCTCAAAGATTATAAAGGTGCCATAGTTGACTTCACTAAAACAACGAGTATAGATCCAGAATTTGCAAAAGCATACCTATATAAAGGTTATGCAAACATGAAACTAGATGATCAAGACGAAGCGCTCAAGGCACTTTCAAAAGCTATACAACTAGATCCATCGCTAGCATATGCATATACGAACAGGGGTACCATCTTAATGAAGCGAAAGAAATATGAAAAAGCGATTTTGGATTTTGATAAATCAATAAAGCTAAAGGAGGGTCAAGACCAACTCTACATAAACAGAGGCTTATGTAACATGAGTTTGAAAAAATTTGAGGCTGCGGTGGAAGATTTTACTTCTGCTTTAGAAGTTAATCCAAAACATATCGGTCAGTACTTAAATAGAGGTAAAGCAAATCTTCAGATCAAAGCATATGAAGAAGCTGTTGCAGATTTAAATCAATTCATAAAAAGAATTCCAGATAAGTATGATGCTTATTACTACAGAGCTTTCGCAAAAATGAATCTTAAAGATTATGAAGCAGCCAATGCAGATTATAAAAAAGCCATAAGCCTAAATCCAGAACATCTTAGTTCGCTTAAGAATAAAGCTATAACAAGCTTACAACTTAAGAACTATGATGAGGCAGTAGAAGATTACTCTGCCTTAATAAATCATGAGGAAGAAGTTCCAGATCATTTTACAAATAGAGGAATCGCTAAGCTCCAATTAGAAGATTTTGAAGGTGCAAAAGACGACTTTAGTTTGGCTATTGATCTAGATCCAAAGACTGCTATTGCCTTTTACAATAGAGCAAACGCAAACCTGCAGTTAGAATCGAGAGACGAAGCGTGTGCTGATATGAAGCGATCAGCAAAGCTTGGATATGATCCAGCCTATGAATATATCAGAAGTCTTTGTGAGGAATAATGCGAGTTTTTAGTCCTTTGAATTCAAAGGTTTTTAAAATTTGTGCGAAATAATTACTGATTATCAGTCAGTTATGAAGGGGCAATGTAAAAATTAGTCCCTTTTTTTATTGCTATACAATTAAAAGGGATATACATTTGCAGCGCTTTAAGAAGAAGCAACATTTTATTATCTACAAAAATTTATAAACGTGGATACATTAAGTTATAAAACAAAGTCGGCTAAAAAGAGTGAAGTCGAGAGAGCATGGCACATCATCGATGGCGAAGGAGAGATCGTAGGAAGGATGTGTACTCAGATCGCTACAATCTTAAGAGGCAAGCACAAGCCATCATATACTCCCCACACAGACTGTGGTGATAATGTGATAGTTATCAATGCTGATAAGGTCAGATTTACTGGTGCCAAAATGGATGATAAAGTATATATCACCTACTCTGGTTACACTGGAGGTCAGAAGAAAAAAACTGCTAAGCAAGTAATGGAAAGAAAGCCACACGCTATCGTAGAAAATGCGGTGCGAGGCATGCTTCCAAAGAATAAACTTGGTAGACAAATGTTTAAAAAATTATTCGTTTATACAGGCACTGAGCATCCTCACGGAGCACAGAAGCCAGTAGAACTAAAAACATCATAGCATATGGAGATGATTAATACAGTAGGTAGACGTAAAGCATCGATTGCCAGAGTATATCTATCAAAAGGTAAAGGAGAGATCAAAGTAAACGGAAAAGATTACAAAGATTACTTCCCACAACCTAACATTCAACTGAATGTAACTGATCCTTTCAAAGTAGTAGACGTAGAGAATCAATACGATCTTAAAGTAAACGTATCTGGAGGAGGATTTAAAGGACAATCAGAAGCTATCAGAATGGCAATCGCAAGAGCCCTTGTGAAGCTGAATGAAGATTTCAGAAAACCACTTAAGGAAAAGAAATATCTCACTAGAGATGCGAGAGTGGTAGAGCGTAAGAAGTACGGACGACCTAAGGCAAGAAAAGGCTTCCAGTTCTCTAAGCGTTAATTTATTTCCTATTTAAGAATTTAGAATTAGAAAGAATCATGAATAAACCAGTATATAAAGAACTCCTTGATGCAGGTGTACACTTTGGACACATGAGAAAGAAGTGGAATCCTAAGATGAGACCATTCATCTTTATGGAGAAAAGAGGTATTCACATCATAGATCTTAATAGAACTATCGAGAGAATGGAAGAGGCAGGACAAGCGATGAAGCAGATAGCAAAGTCAGGAAGAAAGATCATGTTTGTAGCTACTAAGAAGCAGGCTAGAGATATCGTGAAGGAAGCAGCAGAGAGTATCAACATGCCATTCGTAACCGATAGATGGTTAGGAGGTATGATGACTAACTTTTCTACGATCAGAAAATCAGTGAAGAAGATGCATAGCATCGAAAAGATGTTATCTGATGGTACAGCTGCAAGTATAACTAAGAAGGAAAGACTGACATTGAGCAGAGAGCAAGCTAAGCTTGACAAAGTGTTTGGTGGTATTGCGAATCTTAACAGACTACCAGCAGCCATATTCATCGTGGATATTCACCACGAGCATATTGCTATCGCTGAGTCAAACAAATTAGGATTGAGAACATTTGCTATGGTGGATACTAACTCTGATCCTAATCTAGTAGACTTCCCGATTCCTGCGAATGATGATGCGTCTAAGTCAATCAAGACTGTAACAAATTATCTAGTAGGTTGTATCAAAGAAGGATTATCAGAAAGAAAACAAGCTAAGCCAGAGAAGCAAGCTGCACCTGTTGCAGCACCAGCGGCTCCGAATGCAGAAGCAAAATAAATTAAATAATAAAAAATTATAATAAGATGGGCATAACCGCACAAGACATTAAAAAGTTAAGAGACATGACCGGTGCAGGTATGATGGATTGCAAAAAAGCATTATCAGAAGCGGATGGAGATTTTGAAAAAGCGATAGAGGAGTTAAGAAAGAAAGGACAAAAATTATCTGCTAAAAGAGCAGATAGAGAGGCTAAGGAAGGAGTTGTAATAGCAGAAACATCAGCTAATAGAAATAACGGAGTACTTATAAAGCTAAGTTGTGAAACAGACTTCGTAGCAAAGAATGATAGTTTTGTTGAACTCGCTAAGACAATCGCAGGTATTGCACTTAAAAATCTTCCTGAGACTAGAGAAGACTTATTAGCCTTGCCATTTGACGGTACTATTAACATAGGTGACAAGGTTATAGAGCAGATTGGAGTTATTGGTGAAAAAGTAGAGGTAGTTGAATATGAGAAGATCGTAACTGCTGCTGGGGAAGGCCAGGTATTATCTTATATCCACATGGGATATAAAGCAGGTGTACTTGTTGCGCTAAACCTAGAAGGACCTCAGTTTATTGAGCCAGGTAGAGATGTGGCGATGCAAGTAGCAGCTATGAAGCCTATAGCATTAGACAAAGATGGTGTAGATGCAAGCATAGTAGAAAAAGAAATAGAGATAGGAAAAGAGGTGGCAAGACAAGAAGGTAAACCAGAAGAAATGCTAGAGAAAATAGCAACTGGTAAGCTGAACAAATTCTTTAAGGAGAATACCTTGCTTAACCAAATGTTTGTAAAATCAAACAAACAATCCGTTAAGGCATACTTAGAAAGTAAGGACAGCAAATTGACTGTTACTTCTTTCAAACATGTAAAACTTGGATAAAAAATATAAAGCGGCTTTTTAAGTCGCTTTTTTTTTGGCCTATTTGAAGCAGTCATAGAATGACTTCGTTATATTTGATTTTATTATAATATAAAAACCACACATGGAACTTAAGTATAAAAGGATACTACTGAAATTAAGTGGAGAGTCGTTGATGGGAAAAGAGAATTTTGGTATTGATGCTGATATGCTTGTCCATTATGCAACACAGATTAAAACCATAGTTAATCTAGGTGTGGAAGTTGCAATAGTGATAGGTGGTGGCAATATCTTTAGAGGATTGCAAGCCAAAGAGAGTGGTATAGAACGAGTCCAAGGAGATTATATGGGAATGCTTGCCACAGTAATAAACGGGATGGCATTACAGGGCAACCTTGAAGCATTGGGTGTGTACACTAGGCTAATATCATCCATTGAAATGAAGCAAATCGCAGAGCCTTATATCAGGCGTAGAGCTATCAGGCACTTGGAGAAAGGTAGAGTTGTAATATTTTCTGCTGGTACAGGTAGCCCATACTTTACTACAGATTCCGCAGCAGCTTTACGAGCTAATGAGATCAATGCCGATGTAATCTTAAAAGGAACAAGAGTTGACGGCATCTATACTGCCGATCCAGAAAAAGATCCTACCGCAACTAAGTATGACAAAATATCCTTTACTAAAGTCATCAGCCTCGGACTCAATGTGATGGATATGACTGCTTTTACACTCTGCAAAGAAAATAATCTTCCGATAGTTGTCTTCGATGTAAACAACAGCAAGAACCTAATTAATCTAGTTAAGGGAGAATCAATAGGTACATTAGTAGAAGTGTAGTTAACAGTTAATCTTGGCTTCTACCCTTTCGCATTCAAATCAAGTCCTGCATAATAACCCGTATCCATGTCTTTGATAAACTTTGTGTAGAAGGTTATCTGTCCTACATGGTAAGAGAAATGCTCTGTTACATGAATCAAGATGGAGGTCACATTTTCTTTAAAGCCCTGCACTCCTACTTCCCTAACCATATCATCTGCTTTGATTCTATCAAGTGCAGTATTAACTTCTTGCATAAGCAGAGTCACCTTAGATTTCAAAATTTCTTTATCGATAGGCCCCTTCTCTGAAAACTCTGCATCTCTTTCTCTAACATCAGCTTGACCATCAATTCCGCTTAGAACATACTGCCTTACGTTTCCACAAAGGTGCAAGACCAAATTACCTACAGAGTTAGTATTCTCATTTTGTTTATGCCAAATCTCTTCTACACTTAAACTATCTAAGCACTTAATAATTCTAGGTAATGACTCTTCTATGAGCCTACGCCTTACGTCTGCTATTACTAAATCTCTTATTTGAATTGCTGAACCCATTTTATTGATATACTCTGATAGCTAAAGTTACTATACTGATTTTTATTCCATTGATTTTCCTTAGTACATTTGTGCACATTTCGATAGTTGCCCCAGTTGTAAGCACATCATCTACAAGCAATACATGTTTCCCTTCTAGCCTCTCAGGGTTTGATACAACGAATGCTCCCTTTAAGTTCTTCTGCCGCTCAGATTTGCTGAGCTTAGTTTGAGTAGGGGTATCTTTTATCCTTATCAGATTATTAGTCTCTACTTCAACTTCCATTCCTTCTGATAAACCCTTACAGAGTTCTTCGCTTTGATTAAATCCCCTCTTTCTAAATCTATTGCGGTGTAGGGGCACAGGAACTAAATAATCTATGTTTTGAAAGTATTTACTGTCAACTAATTTTTCTCCATATACTTTTCCTAATACCACTGCGATATCTTTCCTTCCTGTGTATTTGATTTTGTGTAGAATCTCTCCTACTGCACCGCCTTCATAAAATAGGTAATATGCTGCACCAGTTTCTATACCTTCGATTCCAATAAGTCGATTTGTAAATTGGTTCTCTTTAGTTAAATGCATCTCGCTGATCGACAAATTATAGACACAGTTGATACAAAATAAATCTTCTCCTCCTGCAGGCTCTTTAAGACATGCAAGACACAGATTAGGAAAGACTAGATACTTTATGCTTTTAAAAAATTCTTTGACCACACTTATAAGATAGTGCTATCTGAAAAGAATTTATACTCTGACTTAAATTAAAATCGTATCGCTGCTATTTAAACTTGATGATTCTATCTTCAGTTGGCATTTCCTTGCCATCCATAATTAACTGAAGCGCATTATCTATAAAGGTTACTTTGTTCCCCTCAATGATAGCTGTCGGGTCATTTGTAAATAAGACATCTCCTGGAACATGGATTATAGTTTTCGTTTTACCCGGCAACAACATTTCAATCATTTGTCGCTCAAAAGAATCGTCAGGCATATATTTTAATGAATCTAATTTAGGTTTCATTTCTTCAAGCAGTCCTTGCTTCTCAAGCTCCTCCAACGGATTAGATCTAGGAATCCTAACTATATTATTTTTTAAATCAGCTTGTGTAGAGCCCATCATTTGCTTCATCATCTCTTTGGTATCTCCTCCACCTGCCATCGCGCCTGATTTGTTTATCTCTGAAAGCTCACTAAGTGCATTATAAAATCGCTCTAATTCTTTTTCGTTTTTATATTCCATCTGCATTTTCATGATTCCTATCTCTTTTTCAGAATCAACTTTCAAATGCAAATTCATGATTCCTAATGCTTCTGGGTCTGAGAGTTTTTCTTCAATCGAATCTGGCATGATTTGATAAAAATTCATGATAGTATCCATCTTCTCTTCTTTCGAATAGATATTGAATTCTTCTTCACTTTCTTCTCCTTCGGATCCGTCCTCGCCCTTATCTAATTCCTTCATCATCGACCCTACCATATTTATTGACTCTCCCAAATCCATGGATACTTCGATCCTGCTTGAGTTATCATCTCTAACCCATACCTCAGTAAGTGTAGGAGAGCAAGAAATAAATAATAGCACTATAACAATTACAAGTAGGTTTTTCATAATTGGATTTTAATTCTTGATAAAATTAAAAACTATACCTAATTGAAATAGTAAGGTGAATACTAATATCAAAATGATTGTAAGAAAATTAAAATGAGAACGCCCACTCTTGGGAAGAGTGGGCGCATCAAAACAAAACGAAAAACCAACTTTATCTTATAACTCTTTATTTATCTTTTTTGTTAAAGACCATTCCTAAATCTTACTGGAATTGTCTTCCTCTTACCGTTTCTTATTACTTCAACGTTTCTGGTGTCACCTATGTTCACCGACGAGAGTGCCTTTTTTAAGTCTACGAAATCTTTAACTGGAGATTTATCAAATCTGACAATTACATCACCAGGCAAAATCCCTGCAAACTGTGCCGAACTTCTATTACCTACTGCTTCTACATAAACCCCTTCACTGGTAGATAGATCGATATCTTCTTCGGAATTTAATAAGTCTTCGACATTAGCTACTTGCAAACCTAATTGTGCATTACCTGCAGGTTTAGCATCCATTGCAGTTGGTTCAGGATCTGGATTAGCTATGATCTCTTTTACTATTGTCTGCACTAGATTAGAAGGAATCGCAAAAGAATATCCAGCATAAACCCCTGTAGGAGTTGCAATAGCTGTATTAATCCCTATCAACTCTCCTCTTGTATTTACTAATGCGCCTCCAGAGTTACCTGGGTTAATCGCAGCATCAGTTTGTATAAATTCTTCGTGCGCATCTTTATTCTTAATCACATCTATATCTCTTCCTAGTGCTCCTACAATCCCTGCCGTAACAGTTGATCTTAAATAATCAAATGGGTTCCCCACTGCAAGTACCCATTCTCCTACTTCTACATCATCAGAGTTACCGTACCCGAGGTATGGTAAATTGCTACCTTCTATTTTAAGAACAGCTAAATCTGTTTTTGGATCTGTCCCTACTTTTTTAGCCTTAAGCTCTCTACCATCATCAAGCGTAACTAATATATCATCTGCAAATCCGACCACATGATTATTTGTAACCACATATCCATCTTTAGTAAGGATTACGCCTGACCCAGAGCCTTGTTGCCTATGGAAACCGCCGCCGAAAAAATCACCGCCGCCAAAATTGAAGAAATCTCCCCACGGGTCTGATCTTCGTTGTTGGCGTTGCTTATTATATCGTTGCTGAGCAGCTCCTTTTGATTCTGCAGATTTGATATGTACTACTGCTGGTTTTGCTTTTGAAGATGCATCCACAAAATTAGGTGGTGCTAGTGTATAGTCTCTATTACCCGTCAATACACTGTAAGCTTCCTGGTTTGAAGGAGCGATTACCTCATCATTTGCATTCGCTCTATAATCTGCGATTCCGAAAGCAACAAATCCGCCGATTATTCCTGCGAAAATCAATGATACTATATTCTTCATCTCAGTCTATTTTTTTGGTTAGTGTACAAATAAAAACGACCTTCTTATAGCTATGTTTCTAGCATAATTTCGTTTAACAAGATATTAACAAGGGATGATGTTTCTACGTCTTCTTAGACCAAAGGAAGGATATGATCTACTAAATCTTTCGGTTCTCTAGATTACCTCCAAGTAATCAAGGATTTAAACATTTAGAGTATTCTTAATGTGGACTGATTCAAGGGATAACTTTGATTCTCCCGTGATTATAAACTATTTATTTCTATTGAATATCGTGGAGATTGTTTCAGCTAGATTACGATCTTTCTCTGTAATGGTATTGCCCGCATCATGGGTGGTGAGATGAATCTCCACGGTATTCCAAACATTACTCCAATTAGGGTGGTGATTCTGTTTTTCAGCGTGAAAAGCTACCTCTGTCATAAATGCAAATGCTGATGCAAAGTCTGTAAACTTAAATGTAGCTTGTAGCTTATTATCTTTTTCTATCCACATAGTTTTCTATTTAAAACTCCAGTCATACTTGTCAATATTAAGCAAGCATTTCTCTAGTAGGTTAATAGATGCATCGATATCCTTTTTGTGAGCCATCTCTATCACTTGGTGCAAATATCTTAATGGTAAAGATATACCTCCTGCGATGGAACCACCATTAGCATGTCTCTGTAGCGCTGCGGTATCAGTACCTCCAGCTGGCAATAATTCTAGCTGATGTTTTATTTTATTTTTCTTCGCTTGCTCTTTCATGAAAGCGACCATTCTATAATCACAAACTGTCCCTCCGTCTAACACCTTAATAGCGGTACCAGCCCCGAGTTCTGTCACTCGCTCTTGTGGTAATGCATTAGGTAGATCATAAGCCATAGTTACATCTAGGTTGATACTGAAGTCTGGGTCAACTCCAGATGCGGCAGCAGTGGCTCCCCTAAGTCCTATTTCTTCTTGTACAGTGAATACCGCATAGATATCATAAGGAACTTTTTTCTTTGCTAATCGCTTCATAGTCTCCAGCTGGATATAACAACATGCTCTATTATCAAGAGACTTTGCATTCACACAATCTCCCATCTCTATCAATTCTCGCTCTCTCGTAATCGGATTTCCCTTTTCAATTAATCTTTTGACTTTTGCTGCTGACAAACCTGTATCAATAAAGAAGTCTGAAATCTCAGGCATCTTTTTTCTCTCTTCAGGCTTCATCACGTGGATTGGTTTGCAACCCATAACTCCGATGATATCTTCTTTGCCATGAATGATAACTCGCTGAGCTGTTAGCGTCTTAGGATCAAACCCTCCCAAAGGGTGAAATCTTATAAAACCCTCGTCATCGATATGCGTAACTATGAAGCTAATCTCGTCCATATGGGCTGCAAGCATTACTCTCTGATCTTCTTGACCTCGTTTTATAGCTATTACATTGCCCATCGCATCAAGTTCTATCTCATCTACGTATGGAGTCACTTGCTCTATGATGAATTCTCTTATTCTTTGCTCATATCCTGGTGCTCCAGGCACTTCACAAATCTTACTTAATAACTCTATGTTTACCATTTATTTTTCGTTAAGCTTCAAAGGTATAATATAAGAATTGAAGAATCAGTTCTGTACAAGTAAATAGCAGTATTTTACCTCAAAATGTCAATCGAAAACCATATATGTCTCTAATAAAGAAGCTAGCAGGAGAGACAGTCATCTATGGCTTAGGAAGTGTCCTACCTCGAGTCATATCGTTTGTGGTTATGGCTCCATATTTGACTCGGGTTATTGATGAAACCAGTTATGCTAATTATGGCATCCTCTATGCCTACTTAGCTGCTCTTCTCTATTTCTTTACTTACAAAATGGATACTGCATTCTTTAGATTTGCTAGTATAGGCGGACGGAAGAGTGCAGCATTTACAACTGGTGTAATTACCATACTGGGTAGTTGCTTGATACTTGTTCCGCTTATAATTTTTAACGCTGATAGAATTGCTGAGCTAATTGTTGGGCGAGACTTAGGCAGGTATATAATTTGGTTTTCTTTGATCCTTGCATTTGATGCACTTGCTACTATTCCACTTGCAAAACTTAGATTAGAAAATAGGCCTATAAAATTTGCGACTATTCGAGTAATTAATGTAGTTATTACTGTCCTAATAATTTTCTTCTTTCTCGAGTTTTGCCCATGGATGATTGAGCGCAATCCTAGTTCTAGCCTTGCATCCATTTATAATGAAAGCAGTAAGATAGAATATGTTTTCTTGGCCAATGTAATTGCTAGTGCTTGTGTATTGTTGATGCTAGCTAAAGAGTTTTTTGATTTCAAATATGTATTTGATTCAGCACTTTTTAAAAAGATGATTACTTACTCATGGCCTCTTATCATAATCGGAGTTGCAGGAGCTATCAATATAACTTTTGATAGAGAGTTCATATCTCAACTAGGAACAGGGACAGATGAGGAAAATAAAATTCAATCAGGAATTTATAATGGCTCTATCAAGATCGCGGTATTGATGAGTCTTTTTGCAACTGCCTTCAACTATGCAGCTGAGCCTTTCTTTTTTAAATCATACAAGGACAAAGAACCGCAAGAAATGTATGCCAAAGTAGCTCTTGCTTATACTGTTGCTGCTAGTGTGGTATTTGTGTTTATGAGTTTATTCCTGGAATTACTTCAATACCTAGTCGGAAGAGATTTTAGGGGAGCCATTGAGGTAGTACCTATTTTATTATTGGCTTATCTATTCCTTGGCCTTTACTACAATTTCAGCATTTGGTTTAAACTAAAGGATAAAACAATCTATGGAGCAGCCATCGCTTTTGGGGGGCTTATTCTTGTTGTGAGTATGAATGTGTTTTTAATACCTAGAATAGGTTATTCTGGCGCTGCATGGTCTGTGCTTGCCTGTTTTATTTTCTACTGCTCCGCTGCATATCTAACAGGACAAAAACACTTTCCGATTAATTATCCCCTTGGTAAGATCTTCTCCGTAATAGTAATAGCAGTAATGATAGTGTGTGGAAGTATTTATCTGCAAAATGTAATTAATAATCAGTTTACTAGACTAGGTATAAACTTTATCCTTGGATTACTCTATTTATCTTTCATTTACTTAAGCAACAAAGATTTGGTCAGAGAAGTGATAGGGGCAAATTAATAAAAGAAGGTTTTGAGATAGTTAATGATACTTACTCTGTTAAATAAGAAAAGTAGAAAGCCTGCAATCAGTACAAATCCAATTACATACTTAAACCTTACCCAGTTCTGCTGATTTTTCTCTCTTCTCGATTTATATCTATGGCGACTTGAATATGACATGCTGCTAATTTACTAAATGTGTTTCTATGAATGCTTTGAGCTTGATAGCAGTATCAAAAAGATCATCTCCAGACCAACCGTGTCCTGCGTCTGGGTATAGCGTAAACTCGTGCACGACTCCAAGTTCCTCTAATCTATCTTTAAGATCTAATCCTTGAGAATTTGGGATTAGCGGATCTTTAGCTCCATAAAATAAAATCGTAGGAGGAGAGGTAGCTGTAACTCTGTGCAGTGGGCTTACTTCCTCGAGTTCTTCAATAGTTTCTCCAAACTGAAAAAAGAGATCTTTTAGGTCTTGGTTGTCTGAGTTTAGATAAGCTTGATCTGCGAGATTAGTTGGGCCTACTATACTGCAGACCATCTTTACTTGCTCCTCAGTGTCATGAACATAACTCCACAAAAGAGATAAGTGAGCACCAGCACTAGCTCCTAGAAATCCTAGATCTGTACCTATTTGATATTCTTGTTGATTCTCCTTAAGGTGGTTTATAACAGATGTGATATCATCTGTCTGCATTGGTAAGGGTGGAGTATCATCATCAGCCAATCTGTAGTTTAAATTGACCACTGCTAAATCTGGGCTTTGTTCAATTATGAATTCTTTGTATCCGTCTAAATCTTGTTTATCTCCTGCGCGCCATCCTCCACCATGTATGATAATCATTACTTTAGTGACAAATGTTCTATCGGCTGGAAGGTAGATATCAAAAACTTGATCAGGGTCCTCACCATATGACACATTATCAATTGCTATAGCTTCTAGATTTGCAATGGGTACTAGTCCTCCATCTTCAGAGCAAGATAAAATCAACGCTAAGCAAAAAACAAAGCCAATAATATTTTTGAACCTTTTCATATATAAAGTATAGGTTGTATAACGCGTCACACTCTAGAATTAGTTTAAGGCGGAGTCTGCAAGTAAAACGAAACTACTTTGATTTCATATCAAGGATATGACCTAGCTCATCTTTCTTAGTTTTTAGATATTTGTAGTTTGCTTCGATAGGTTCTATTTCTAACGGGAGCCGCTTTACGAGTTCTATCTTACTATCCTCTATCGCTTTTATTTTATCAGGATTATTAGTGAGCAGGTTGATTTTTTTGATTCCTAAGTCTTTAAGGATTGTGATAGCGAGGGCATAATCTCTATTATCTACTTCAAGTCCTAGCTGTTTGTTTGCCTCTACAGTATCAAAGCCTTTATCTTGGAGATTATAAGCTTTGAGTTTATTGATGATTCCAATACCTCTACCCTCTTGCCTTAAGTAAATTAGCACACCTTTTTCTTCATGAATTATTTTCATCGCTTGATCTAATTGTTGACCACAATCACATCTTTGCGAATGAAATAAATCTCCAGTAATACACTCACTATGGATTCTCATAGTGATCGTTTGATTTACATCTATCCCTTCAGCTATCATTGCTACATGGGGCATTGGCTGAGTCTCATCCTCTGCATAAGCCACCATTTTAAATTGGCCCCAATCTGTTGGAACATTCGCTTCTGATATCTTTCTAATCACTTCTATATAAATACTTTGACTTACTAAAAGTTGCAATACTACAATTTCTTAATTTATCAATCTTTGAGTCATATCAATATTCCACATTTCTCTCCCAGTAATTTTGATCTTCTACTTCGTCTACTAATTGCAGATAGTTGAGATATCTCAGCTCACTGATAATTCCGCTATCAATACCGTTTTTTATAGCACACTTCGGTTCATCTCTATGTGTGCAATCTCCAAACTTACAATTATCAGAAAGCGCAAAAAACTCTTTAAAATTATGTGCGACATCCATCACTTCGAAATGATTAAAAGATAGTGCTTTTATCCCTGGAGTATCAATAATGCTACCACCTATAGCAAGATCAAACATCTCAGCAAAGGTTGTAGTATGTTGCCCCTTCCCTGAGTAATCAGACAGCTCAGTAGTCTTGAGCCCTAGTCCTGATTGTATCACATTTACTAAGGTAGATTTCCCGACTCCTGACTGGCCACTTACTAGGGTGATTTTATCTTTTAGGCTTTCTCTAAATTCATTGATCCCAGTATTCTGTTCTGCAGAAACTAGAGATACTTGATGGCCGATCTTGACGTAAATGTCCTTCAGAAATTCATAGACAGCAAGTTCTTTCTCACCATAAATATCAGCCTTGTTAAAAACTATATGAACAGGAATATCATAAGGCTCAGTCATCAATAAAAATCGATCGATGAATCCTTGCTTAAGATTAGGCTCGATAATCGTAACTACGACTACAGCTTGATCTACATTACTTGCGATTAAGTGTAGCTGATGTTTTTTGCGAGGAGATTGCCGGACTACATAGTTTTCTCGATCATAGATTTCTTCTATACTACCATCAGAGTTAACCTCTACTAAATCTCCTACGGCTACTGGGTTAGTAACCTTGAGACCTTTGATTCTAAACTTGCCTACGATTCTGCACTGGTGAATTGCTCCGTCATCTAAAGACTTAACGGCATACCAGCTTCCAGTAGATTTTATGATTCTTCCTTTCAAAGGATCTAGCTAATGCTTTTTTTGACGGAGTGGATTGCTGCAGACATATCCATGATGAGTTCAGGGTCTTTTTCGATTGCATTACCGACAACGATTACATCAGCACCAGCTTCTACATTTTCTCTTGCTTTCTCTGGTGTCCTGATACCACCACCTACAATCAGTGGTATGTTGATTACCTGATTTACTTTGCTAATCATCT
Source organism: uncultured Saprospiraceae bacterium (assembly GCA_937929885.1). GTDB lineage: Bacteria > Bacteroidota > Bacteroidia > Chitinophagales > Saprospiraceae > CALFUQ01. The sequence goes on along the minus strand of CALFUQ010000038.1, from coordinate 4,917 downwards.
CTTTGCTTATCGGGTTCTTCGCTCCGCTACCAGCATCCATATAAATCATCTTAAGGCCTAACATCTCACCAGCCATTGCAGTACAAAATGCAATATCTTCTTTGTCTCCTGGAATCGGCATTGTATTACTGATGTACGATACTGCGGTTTGCACACCACCATCTATGAGCATATAGCCTGTTGGCATAATCTCTAATTGGCTCATCCTTAAATATGGTGCTGAGATAACATGGTGACCAATAAGCAAATCAGGGTTACGACCTGAGATCAGTGATAAGAATAGAAGCCCGTCAGCTTTGTAACTCAGCTGGATATTACTGCCAGGAAAAAGAATCATTGGAATCTTACACTGCTTCTTGATATTGACTAAAACATCATCTAACACACTATTCACAATAAGACTTCCTCCGATAAAGAAATAATCGACGTGAGCATCAACCGCAAGTTGGAGCACACGATCTAATTTGCCAGTTCGTACCTTATCTGGGTCTATGAGAACTACAAATTTCTTCTCTCCCTTTTTTCTAGCTTCTGAAAATTCCTGGTAAAGACTCATTATGATTTCTTTCGCTATAAAGATAGTGGAATCTCCATCATCTAAAATTCCTAATAACACTAACTATCTGACATAACTGGCTAAGAAATGAGCCTTAAAAGTTAATTTTTAGTCCTCCGTAGAAGTTTATGCCTGGTGCAGGTTCGTAATGTCTAGCCCCAAAAGCATTGATTCTGATGTTATCATTGTAGGTAATATCAGTGAGATTATTAATTCCAAAATGTGGAATTATCTTCATTTCATCTGTTTGAATTTGGTACCCAAGATTTAAATTAAGCAAACCATAACCTTCTATGGCAACATCATTTTTATCATTAGCAAACAACTCCCCTGTCAAAATATATTGAACATCAAACAATAGACCTCTCTCTCCTGATCGACTTAAGCTAATCGCTCCGAATGACTTTGGAATCCCAGGTAAAAAATTACCATTTAAATCTGCACTTGCTAAACTGTAATCTTCAAACTTAAAATTTGAATAAGTATAATTAAGATTACTTTGCCACCCATCTCCAAAAGCATAAGCAAGGTTACTCTCAATTCCAAAACGACTTGTCTCCCCAGCATTCCTAAAAAAATCACGATCAGGAAACGCTTCCAACTCAAAAGGTATCAGATCATTTTTAGTATTCACTTTAAAAACTACAATGGCATAAGTCAATCCTTTATCAGATCCATTTATTAATGTGCCCTTGAGTCCTACCTCAATGTTGCTTGATTGCTGAGGTTTTAAGTCTGGATTAAACCCTTCTGTCCCGTCTGGGTTGTTTGATAACTCACTTAGCGTTGGTGTCTCAAAGCTTGTTGAGTAGTTTGCATAGACGTAGTTTTTATTTCCTATCTGATAACTTAAGCCTAAACTCGGATTGATAGATGACAGATTTATCGTTGCCGAATTATCTCCATTGCTCAAAAAATTATCCTTTGCTGTTAGCTTATTGATATCAAATCTTAATCCACCATTGATATTAAAATTGCCAGCTTGAAAATGGTCAACCAGATAAATTCCTGCATTAAAAAATTGTTCTCCCTGATCAAAAGTAACTTCTCCTTGTGTACCCTCATTATTGAAGTACCTCATGCGATCGTCATTTTGTATCGCAAGATCATATCCTATCTGTAATTTATTAACGCCAGATGAAGTAACACTCTGCAAAGTATAAGAACTACCATGACCACCATACTTTCTAGATAGATCGATGACTCCACCAAACCCAAATGGTAAGAAGCCAAGAAAGTCTCTTGTCGCAAAAAAAACATAAGAAGAAATATCTGCTACTTCACTTAGCTCTAGTTTATAATTTAAAGAAGTTTTGAATTGTCGGATCTCCTCTCCTGTTTTAAAACTCACATTTCTATCTCTTGCCTGCTCGCGATCTGCAATTACACTCTCTAAGTTTATACCTCCTGGATCATCTGCTTGGGGACTATCAGCAAAGTTGAGATTAAAAGTCACGCTAGATTTATTTGTTAAGGAGTGCTTCACCTTAGCATTTAAGTTTAAGTTCTTATATCCGCTTTGTACTCTATAGCCATTAGATTGGGTATATGATCCGTGCAACAGTGCAATTGTATTTTGGGAAGTTAACCCTTGAGATAGTTGATATTGTTGTGTTCCAAAAGAGCCAATGGTGATACCTGCTTGCGTATAGTTCTTTTCAATTTGATCTAGAGTATTAATGTTGATAACACCACCCGACGCATTACCATAAAGTGATGAGGCAGGGCCTTGTAATACCTCAATAGATTTTATAATTCCTAGATTAAGATTATCTAACTGCCCTTGGCCATCAGGAGTAGTCTCAGGCACACCATCTACAATCAATTTTATACCTCTAATTCCGAATGCTGCTCTAGACCCAAATCCTCGAATAGAAATTCTTAAATCTTGTGCGTAATTATTTGCATTGAGTGTAAATACTCCTGGTATTTTTCTGACATATTCTTGCAGTGAGTTCTGCTGCATGATTTCTTGCTGCTCCGTTGCTACATATACTCCTGCAGAAGCTGGCAGCTTATCTATGGTAGTACTTATTCTTACAGCTTTTATTACTAACTCATCGACTGATTGAGTCATTAATGTATCTGCTTGACTATACAGAGTTAAACCGTTAAAGATGATTATGAAACTTAAAAAGAGATGCCTTGTCATGCGATCTCAAATTTATAAATCTAGAATGGCTTTTTAGTCCTTATAAGGAGAAGATTAATGAAACTAAGATCTTTTAAAACAAAAAGACACCTAGCTTTACAGCTAGGTGTCCTAATAATTGCACGAAAAAAAACTATCTATATTTTTGCGATAACCTTTGTATATGATTGATTATCTGTATTGATTACAAGTGTATATATACCTGTCGGTAATTCAGTCAAACTATAAGATTTACCAATTACTGCTTCGTTCTTGAAACTATCTTCAAATACAGTTTCGTAATCTTCATCTAGTATTTTAACTCCTACTTCTTCTCCTTGTGCAAAATGGTTAACCAACCATTTATTATTCTTGAAAGTAGTAGTGGGCTTATAAGTAATTTTTTCACTTATTACGCTTGATAAATTTTTCTCAACCTTTACCTTTTTAGTAATTATTCTCTGATCTGAATCGATCGTCATTGTATAAGTACCGATTGGTAATTGCTTAAAGTTGTATCCTCTTGATCTACGGTTTTCTGTTTGTACTTCTTCCCATAATAATTGGAATTTGTATTTATCTGTGATAGAAATCGTTACGGTTTCTGATTTGTCATTGTCGAAGTATACAGTTACAGTTTTTCCCTCTACTGTAGTTGCCAAAGGCTCTACAACTGATGCAAAAGAAGTAATTGCAATAAAAGTGCTGATGAATAAAATTGCCAGTGTTTTCATAATTCCTTGTATTTAGGTGATGTAATTATTTATATGTCAAAGATATTTTGCTTTGGTAGCATTGACTACATTTTAATTATTAGATGCTAATGACATTTTACCATAAAGGGGTAATATTTGCACAATCACAGTTAAAATATTATCAATTAGCCATTTAGGTCAATATAATATTTGCTTAGTGCTGATTTAAAGTAGATTTTGACAAACATAATTAGGCGGAATTCGTTAAACTTAAACCATGGCACAGTATCTAAAACCCGTATTAAAAAAAGTAGAACCTGAGTTCGGTAGTTCTTTTGTTTTACGGGATTTTTATTCTGGACCACAAAAGCCCTTTTGGCATTTTCATCCTGAAGTTGAGCTTGCCTATATCGAAAAAGGTAAAGGCAAAAGACATGTAGGTAATCATATCTCTTATTTTAATGAAGGAGACCTCATTATGATCGGTGCTAATCTTCCCCACTATGGCTGCTCAGCAGGCCTTACAGGCGACAATAGAGAGATCGTAGCACAAATAAACGAATCTTGTTTTGGTAATGGATTCCTAAACATGGTCGAGACTTCATCTATTGATGATCTATTTGAAAAGTCTAAATTAGGGCTAAGCTTTTATGGCAATACCAAAGCTCAGGTAGGCGAAAGGCTAAAGAGCATGTTTCACATGACCTCATTCGAGAAGCTCATAGAACTAATTAAAATCCTTCATCTAATGTCACTATCAGATGAGTATGAGTTACTAAATGCTACTGGCTCTTCACTACAAGTAACAGGAGATGACAATCATAGAATAGATGTGATCTATGATTTTGTGCGTTCCAATTTCGAATCCAAAATAACCGTAGACGAGATAGCTGCCAAAGTCAATATGTCGACTCCAGCATTCTGTCGGTTCTTTAAAAAGTCAACAGCAAAGACTTTTATACAATTCTTAAATGAATATAGAATTGCACATGCTTGTAAATTGATAAGTGAAGAGTCCACAAGTATTGCAGATGTTGCATTTGAATGTGGTTTTCAAAATCTCTCAAACTTTAATCGCGCATTTAAGAAAGTAACTGGTAAAAGTCCATCTGCATATAAGCAAGAACTTAAGCGGGTAGTGATTTAACATAAAATAATTATACCCCTTGGTGTAGCCAATTTCAAAACTTTTTGAGATAAATATGACATTTGGATCATAAAATATCTGAATGAAATATCATTGAAAAACTATCTGTTTTTTTTCAATTACTCTGTTGCAACTGTATCTCAAATCTAAACAAACAGTCCATCATTTAATACCTTAACTTCATAAGATCTTGTCATGTAATTTCATAATGGATTTCTAATCTCAAGTTTAGATTTTTTAATTATTATCTTTGATATGATATGATCACTTCCAAATTCACACCTAAGGAACAGGAATTACTGTACTCCTTTGCAAGCGTATTACATTTTTTGAGAGTATTGTGCAATAATTAGTGTATACAAACGACTGCGAATTTATCAACAACTAT
>CALFUQ010000037.1 GCA_937929885.1 uncultured Saprospiraceae bacterium | reverse complement strand
TAGAATAGATAGTTGCCAGTTAGAAGTTAAGCTATCTGTCCCGATAGTCATCTTTGCTCCTTGATCAACGAAAATCTGATAATCAGGTAATCGGTTTTCTATATACAGATTTGCGTTAGGACATGTAGCCCAATATACTTTGTCGCTCCACTCGTGAGCTGTTTTGATATCATCAATATTTGTCATGGTATTATGGACAAACAAAGTTCTATTCTTAGGATCCATATGCTTCATTGCATAATGAATCGAAGATTTACCGATAGGTTTAAAATCATTCATCGGCATCTGGAAGGCATCAAAAAAGTCTAAGAATTTTCCTTCCTTTTTTTCGAAAAGTAGATTCTCATCCCTCGTCTCTTGATTATGAATACTGATCGTGCAATTGCTTGGCGAGTTTTCTTTTATATATTCAAATAACTGTGGACTTACGGTATAGGGAGCATGAGGTACATAATTTTTTTTGTTAAATCCGTCATCAGATTGCAGCTCGTATGGTGATTGATATTGCTTGATAGTATCTGCAGTCATACTACTCTGCAAAAAATCAAACATCTCCAAAAATGTGTAATAGCTTATGCTGCTTGTTGATTTTACTTTTGCGGTATCTGCTTTATTAGATATATCGCCAACAGCAACAATGCCATTATCTATCATCTCCTTATCACCAGCTATAATCGCTAGATCGATAACCTCCTGATCAATATCTCTAAACTTAACTACTGATGAAATGAATGGAATTAGACCTGTACCCGTATCTACTTTAGACTTCATGTGCGACAGCTCGAGATGACAGTGGGTATTAATAAAACCTGGAATCAAAATTCCTTCATGTGAATCTATCGTAGAAGGATCATGATTTTCAGCTTTATCGATCTTGACAATCTTGCCTTGATCAAGTATCACAACTCCACCAATGATCGGATCAGAAGAAACAGGGTATATTTTAGATGCGGAGATTTTTCTCATCGGGGACCTTTACAAAGAAATTAACAATGAGAAATGTAAGAAAAATATTTATCTAAGGACGTGCATCATTGATCTGGTGAGCCAGTTATTTTCGCTCTCAATGATAGAATTTAAGGAAGAGTCAGCTTTCTTGGTAAATATCCTAAGCTCTTTCATGACCTTACAAAACTCATCAGAATCATCACAACCGCCTTTAACCATATCCATATTATCAAGAAGAGATAGAAGCGGCTCTAATTCTTTTTTCTTACGATGCTTAATGATTTGTTTGAATACCTTCCAGATATCTTTCTCTGCTACAAAGAATTCTTTTCTCTCTCCTTCAACCTCATTCTTATGTATTAGACCCCAATCGATAAGTGTTCTTAGATTTGTATTGACACTTCCTCTTGATAATTGGAGATGCTCCATCACTGTATCAGAGCAAACGCAACAATTAGAAACTAATAGCAGGGCATGTACTTGACCCATCGTTTTGTTGACTCCCCAATTCACTGATAATTTACCCCACTCTTCTATAAACTGCTGTCTTCCTTCAGATAATTGCATTTCGATTGATTCACTGTGTGCGCAAAGAATAAATGTAATTTATAAAATAAAGTTTACCGAGAGTTAAATTTATTTCACAAAAGGCGGTTTAACTACCTCTGCCTCAAGGGTTTTACGCCCTGTATCTATTTTTATTTTTGTGCCTACTTCCGCATACTTTGATGCGACATAACCCAGGCCTATTGGAATTTCTAAGCTTGGAGATAGTGTTCCGGAAGTAACAATCCCTATCTCATTATCCTCAGCATCAAGAATCTTATAATCATGCCTAGGCACCCTTCTATCACTTACTAAGAAGCCTACAAGCTTTTTAGAAACACCCTCTTTTTTATGCTTAGCAAAGATCTCTTGGCTATTAAATGAAGTTGATTTCTTAACCTTAGTAATCCAAGACAAGCCAGCTTCTATCGGAGAGGTACTATCATCTATATCATTGCCATATAGACAAAAACCCTTCTCCAATCTTAAAGTATCTCTAGCACCTAACCCAATAGGCTTGATACCTTCTGTTTCTCCAGCTTTCATGATCTCATCCCACACTTTTTCTGATTGAGAGTTATTCATATACAATTCGAATCCTCCTGAGCCTGTGTAACCAGTAGCAGAGACAATTACATTTTTGAATCCAGCGATTTCTGTTTTTATAAAATGATAGTAAGGAATACCACTCAAATCTTGGTCAGTTAACTTCTGAATTACTGCTACTGCCTTAGGCCCTTGCACTGCAAGCAAAGCAGTTTGATCAGATATATTGATCATCGAACAATCAAAACTATTCTGTGATGATATCCATTCCCAATCTTTATCAATATTACTTGCATTCACTACTAACATAAATGCCTGCTCTCCTTCAGCACATTTATCTTCAGGCAATCTGTAAACTAAGAAGTCATCTACGATTCCTCCTGTCTTGTTAGGTATACAAGCGTACTGAGCCTGCCCTATTTTTAGTTTAGAAGCATCATTAGAGGAAATTAACTGGATAAGATTTAGCGCCTCTTTGCCCTTTACTATGAACTCTCCCATGTGAGATACATCAAACATACCTACCCCTTCTCGCACTGTCTTATGCTCTTCTTTGATAGAGGTGTATTGTACTGGCATCTCAAAGCCAGCAAAGTCTACGAGCTTAGCTCCTAACGCTACATGCTTATCCTTAAGTGGAGTTGATTTCAAAATTTGCGATTTAATAAAATTGTAAAATAAGTGTTCTCACTTAAGTATCTGAACATCTTGGATTTTATCTCCAACTTGTATATCGTGGACCACATCCATCCCTGACAATACTTCCCCAAAGATTGTGTACTTACCATCCAAATGAGGAGTGGGTGCTTGAGTAACAAAAAACTGAACTCCTTCTGTATGAGACCCAACAGAAGCCATTCCAATCTTACCAGGTTTATCATAATAAAGCTGAGGAAGTTCACTCCTGATAGAGTAATCTAGTCCTCCATACCCATCGCCTATCGGGCATCCTCCCTGTATTACAAATCCAGGAACAACACGATGAAATACTTTATCATCATAGAAATTACTATTAGCGAGCTGTATAAAATTAGCAACAGTACCAGGTGCTTTGTCAGCAAATAATTTTAATCGAATGGTACCTTTATCAGTAATAATATTAGCAGTAGTGCTATCACTCACTCCTTCCATGAGACTCCATTCGATCGGATTATTAAACACTGGAGGTGCTTTTTCATAAGTTTCTCCAGCAATATTCGCTGCAGCTGCTTCCAGTGCATATAAAACTTCAGTCTCCTTTGGAAGGGATAAATTCTTAATCGCTACTTCTAAAAAACTAGAATCCATTTCTAGATCTTGATATCCAATAGCTTTGTTTGCAATAATCCCTGCAGCTACGGATGCTGCACCTGCCTCTCCCGAAGCTATCGCATCTTTAAGATATTCGGCTATGCTATTTTTAGTTCTATTTCTAGAGGTTTTACTTCTGTAAGCTTTGTTAAATGATGGGCTAGTTAATATTTTCTCATAACCAGATGCCACTGCAGTGTTTACAATGGGAGAGTCTTCTTTAGCTCCAAGATCATGTATGATTTTAAAATTCACAACATCGGCAGCGAGGGCATTAATGTAAGCAGCTTTCTCATATGGATTATCAGATGCTACTAAAGCTTTGCTTACGATACTATTAATTTTAAATCTTGTATTGGCGTAATTTCTAGGTAAATGCTTAAGTACACCTTCATAAATTTTTGCTTTAGTCGACCAGTACATATTATCCTTGACATAATTAGGATAGAGTGATGCATCAGCGGGCTGACCATTATTAATCAGGTAGTCCGCAGCTGCATTAGCTACATGTTGATTAGGATCACCGAGTAGATCTAGTATTTTTTCGATAACATTGATATATTCATATCCACCAAGTGATCTGATAGCATTTACTTTTACGCGATAGTCCTCGTTACCGTTGAGGAGACTTATTAGATTACTTAATATCTCTGGATCAGTAGTATGTCTAAGAGCATAGGCAATTGACATTTTAATATTTGGATCATCCTCATCCATCATTGCTCGCGACAGTTGAAACTTGCTAGAATCAATATTTATCCCTTGCGCTCTTGACAAATAATTAGCAGCGATGAGTCTGACGTTTGGAGGGTAGGTTTTATCGGTTACTACTTCTATCATTCTTGCAGTCCCACTATTAGATTTTTTTCCTTCAAGTAAGAATCTATAAATACCTCTTACCTGCCCTAACAAAATCTCGGAATCTGTAGGTTTGATATTAGCAGCAGTCGAAAGAGAATTTAAACTAGCTATTGTTCCTAGTTTACCAACGGCTTCCATAACCGTACTGTTGAATGTATTGTTATATGATAAACTATCAAAAAGTTGCAGCGAACTTAATAATGAGTTTTCTGCTCTTGGTACTCTTTGTTGTCCGAGAGCATAGGCAGCTGCTTGTCTGACCTTTGGACTTACATCTGATAGTAATTTTACTAGAGAGTCAATAGCTGTAGAAGATTCGATAGATGCAAAAGCGTTAGCCGTTTGAAATCTGAAAGAAGGATCTTTGTGACTTGTAAAGCTCAATATCGAATCTAGCATTTGACTATCCTGATAATCATATGCCTTTCTAATTTCTTCGTTGCTTAAGTCATAATTTACTTCTGTAATCACTTCATCGCTTGCTGGCACACAAGATATAATCACTGAAATGGTCAATAAGAAAAGTATAAATGCCTTCATGTAACTTTACTGGTATTAAATCAGGTCGAAAATAGTATTTATGTCGACAAAAATCTGTCATATTATAGCCCTTTGAACATGTCAAATTGGAATTCTTGCTAATTTGCAATTATTCAGAGAAGAATACATCCCAAAATAAGTCTATGCTAAATTCAATTTTTCGATTTCTACTAATTCTAGTTTTGTTTAGCAGCTCTATACCATCTTATCAAGTAAAAGCTCAAGAAGTAGTCGATATAGAGTATATAGGCGAAGTCAACAAAGCCCTAATTGAGATCAGTATTCGTAATTTGGGTATCAACAGAGCTGTTGAAAATGATGTAGAAATCTATAAAGTAACCTACACGACTAGAGATGTAATGGGCAATGAAAACATTGCTTCGGGACAACTGGTTTTACCAAAATTTAGGGACAAGACAATGCCTATAGTTGTCTACCAACATGGTACTGTAGGTAGCAGAGAGGAAGTGCCATCAAGGTTTAGTATTGCTGCGCAGAATGAAGCCCAGATATCCTTAATCTATGGTAGTTTTGGTTACGCTACATTGGCTCCAGACTACATTGGACTGGGTGATTCTCCGGGATTTCATCCATATGTACATGCAGAGTCAGAAGCATGGGCCGCGATAGATATGATTACAGCTTTTAAGAAGTATGCAGAGCAGGAATCGATTCCTTTGAATGATCAATTATTTATTTGTGGTTACTCTCAGGGTGGTCATGCGGCAATGGCAGCGCACAAGGTATTACAAAGAGACTTTAGTGATGTGTTACCCGTAACCGCTAGTGCGCCGATGTCAGGACCTTATAATATGTACGGGAGCATGGTTGACTTTGTCTTATCTGATGATGAATATGAATTTCTTGCTTATGTAGCCTGGGTAGCATTGTCTTATCAGACGATTTATCCTGGTCTGCCATCACTAGATAATTTAGATCAGTTTTTTAAACCTCAGTATGTAGAGGATATCCTCGCCTTTAGGAACGAAGAGATTACTCTATGGGATCTTAATGGGAAGTTACAATCATTGTTATTTGATGATGTAGGAGCTAGTATCGCAAAATTTATGCTTCAAGATAGTATTGTAGAAATCATAGCAACTCAGCCTGACCATCCAATCAGTCTAGCCCTACAGGATAATAATCTTTATGACTGGATACCAGCTGCACCAGTAAGAATGTACTACTGCAAAGCAGACGAACAAGTATCTTATAAAAATGCAACCTTCACCGATTCTCTTATGAATGAAAATGGTGCAACTGATGTACAATCGATAAACTTAGGAGATGATAGAAATCATGGTGGATGTGTAATCCCAGCAATTTCTACAGCACTTGATTTTTTTAATGGACTTAAGGACATTACTTCTTCTCAGGAAGTGCTAATTCAAGACATAGCAACTATCTATCCTAACCCTGCATCCAACGCTATTTTTATAGCTAACGAGAAAGAAGAGATTATATCCGCTAAAATTTATAACCTGAATGGACAAGTTGTGCTTTCGGAAAAGAATCCAGCATCAAAGATTGAGTTATCAGAGTTAAACGCTGGTATGTATATTCTTCAAATAAATACTGTAGACAAATTTGCTTCAACTAAGCTTGTGGTGGAGTAAATATTATCAGTTCTTATAATGAAGCCGATCTCTTGAAGGTCAGATAAGTAAGTAAAATTATATCCGATTTTTAGCTAGCTGAATACTTTTAGCATCAATCCATATTCGCACCCCAGCAATAATAAGCAAGCTAAATACAATCGGCATTAAGGCTATAATCAAAATATTTCCCAATGGAAATGCATGAAAAACTAAACCATATAACCAATAGATTGCTACATAAAATATACTGACTGAGAATAATCTTGTCGCTATTACTTTAGATTTAGAGCTTAAAATTTAATCACACATTTACTCAGCAGAAGTTTCCCTTGCTTTACGCGCGTCCCTGAAACTCTTGATAAAGAATATCATCGCTACTAGAGAACTTAATTGCATGATTACTATCCTAATGGGAGCAGTTCCTCCTCTTTCAAGTGCACTCATGAGTGGCATAAAGAGAGCAACTAAAACAATTAGCGTCAATAGTACAGCAATGTGAGCTATTACTTTATTCTCTCTTCTTACTCCTCCATTTAAAGCAAGAAGGATAACACCGAATGCTACAGGAATAAAAGATGTAGGAGCCCAATCAGTAGCATAAGCACCCCAGAGTCCAATTACAATAAGAATAAAGGCATTTGATAAACTAGCAGTTGCTGCATTCATGATTCAATTTTTTTTGAGTTATTACTTTGATTTTATTTTTTATTGTTTGGAGGCTCTTCTTCTTCGAATTCTTCTTCTGGTGGTTCCTCTTCTTCAAATTCTTCTACTGGTGGTTCTTCTTCCTCAAAATCTTCTTCTAGTTCTTCTTCTTCAAAAACATCCTCTTCAGATTTTTCTCTTAGGGTTGCTTCTCGCTCTTCTTCTGGTAATAGTTGCTTATACTTATCACAATCAACAACTGCGTAGTAATCAGATGGTGGTTTAGGAAATGATTTTTTAACATCATAATCTTCTATCGTATCATCCGTCTCTAATCGCTTAATAAAGTCCTGGAAAATTGGTCTTGCCATCACAAAGCCCTGCCCGTCATCTAACGTTGTGAATCTAACCCACTTCTCATCTCCACCTACCCACGTGCCTACAATAAGAGATGGCGTGACACCCATAAACCATCCATCAGCATAATCATTAGTTGTTCCTGTCTTACCACCTGTAGGTGTTTTAAGCCCCATGCCATATCGACCTCCAGTATTGTTTTGGAGCATATCTAACATCACAGCGTTATAGGTGGGGTTAAGTGCTGTCTTTCTTTTTGGTTGTCCTGTATAGATTACTTTTCCGTTTTTATCTTCTATATAGTCTACGAATATTGGCTCCGTATAAACACCATTATTAGCGAATGTAGTATAAGCTCCAGTCATCTCTTTGACAGACAAGTCAACAGACCCTAAACAAATAGAAGGTAATCTTGGAATCAATTTTCTCCCTCCTGGTAAAACCTCATCTTTACTTATACCTACACTATTAAGCAGTTCTCTTATCACCTCCACATTACCCATCTCTTTGACGATCCTTACGGTGATAGAATTTTTAGAGTACAGTAAGCCTTGGTACAAGTTATACTTGTTGGTACTAAACTCTTCATTTGAATTTGCTGGTGACCATTCATTATCCATTTCAAAGCTTGCCTCCCCTGGTGTAATAGAGTATTGGATGTCTTCATATTCTTGGCATGGAGATATCCCTTGGATAGCAATTGCAGAAGCATAAACAAATGGCTTTATCGTACTTCCAACTTGCCTCCTCATATTCACGTGATCATACTTAAAATTGGTATGATCTACTCCTCCTACCCACGCCTTGATTTTACCAGTTCGCGGATCTACGGCAAGGGTACCTGCTTGCATAAATCGCATTTGATATTTTACAGAGTCTTCCTGAGTCATTTCCTTCTCTATCAATCCTTCATCGTAGTCAAATACAGTTACCGTTTTTTTAGTTTTAAAAGCTTTATTATATGCATCTTGAAACTCTGCCCAAGTCTTTTTGACTTTTGACCAATCTCCTTTTTTTGATAATTTCTGATATTTGCTTCTTACTGTCTCACTTCTGATTGCACTAAAGTTTTCCTCTCCTCTTGCTCCATTAAAAATTAACTGCAATGGAGGTTCTTCTAAGCTAAAACCATCCTTCTTACCTGTTAACTCTGAATTTAACTGCTTAAACGATTTATCAAATAATTTCTGATAGTTATCAGAGTATCGGATAGTACGTTGGATAGATTGTTTTCTTTGTGCTAACTGCAGTGAATCCGCTTCATACTTGATAGGATCTGAATTCCCCCACCTGCTCCAATATCTTTCTTGATTCCATTTCATATGGTTCTTAACAGCTGCTTCAGCATGCTTTTGATATTTGAGATCTATAGTAGTATGAATCTTTAATCCATCAGTATAGATATTATATTTAGAGCCATCAGGTTTAGCATATTGCTCTTCCGCTAATAATTTTCTTAACCACTTAGTGAGTTCTGCTCTGAAGTATGGAGCAACTCCATCACTAAATTTCATCTTCTTAAACTCAGACATATCTATGTCTTGTTTTGAAAGTGAATCATACTCTGACTCCGTTAAGTGATCTTCATCTTGTAGTTTCTTTAGTACTACATTCCGTCGTTGTTTTGTCCGATCTGGAAATCTGTTAGGGTTATACTGAGCAGGATTCTTTAGCATCCCTACTAGCGTACTAGCTTCTTCCGTTCTAAGATACTTTTGATCTTTCCCAAAATATACTTGCGATGCTGCTTGGATACCATGTGCTCCATTAATAAACTCAAATTTATTGAGGTACATAATCAATATCTCCTCTTTGGTATAGCTGCGTTCTAACTTTACAGCAGTAATCCATTCTTTAAATTTAACGGCAGCAAGTCCTGTAACTTTTGCTATTGCAGATTTACCTCGTAAGCTTTCTCGCTTGTAGAGTAACTTAGCTAGCTGTTGACTGATGGTACTTCCTCCACCAGAACTCTCTTGTTGAAACAAGATAGTTTTAAAGATCACTCTAAAGATTGCCATTGCATCTATTCCCGCATGATCAAAATATCTTTCGTCTTCGGTATTAATTAGTGCTTTTAGGACATTAGGCGAAAGTTCCTCGTAAGTGATTTGCTCTCTATTTTCTATAAAGTATTTCCCGAAGGTTTCTCCTTTCGCATCATACACTAAGGAGGCAAGATCATACTTAGGATTCTCTAGATCTTCGAAACTAGGTAAGTCTCCTCTAGCTATGATGAAAAAAGTAATGACTGAAAACAGTAAGCCACCAAAGAAGCATAACCATAAGAAATAGGCTATCCACTTATATATTTTCCGTTCTTTTTTCTCTTCTGTCAGTTCCATTTGGAGGTCTAAAGATAGGCCACAAAATAAACAAATGAAAGCAAGTAGGAGGTCCTAAAAGATTAAAAAAGCGACTGTTATTGACCTATTTCATCATCTTCTTCAGGCTCCTCAAAGTCATCATCTTCTGTACTATTTTCTTCTTCTTTAGGCTGATTAGTTTGATATAAGGACTCATAAGTAGAGCAATCAAGCTCGATTCCTAGATCTCCTTCAGGGCGCTTAAAACTAGCAGTTGTATTAAAACCTAGTTTTTTATCAGCTTCTAGGCGCTTCATGAAATCTAGAAAGTATGGACGTGCCATTTGCCCCCCAGCACCATCTCCTATACTTAGGAATCTTATCCATGGATATTCTCCACCCACCCAAGTACCAGTAACAAGATTTGGCGTAAGACCCATAAACCATCCGTCTACATGATTATTTGTAGTACCAGTTTTCCCCCCAAACTCAGTAGCCAATTCGTAATGCTTAACCTTAGAAGCATTCTTCAACATATCTAACATAGCATAACTATAATTTTCTGGAAGTGCTACTTTTTTCTGTGCATATGACTCATAGATAATCTTTCCATCTTTATCTTCTATCCTATCTATGTAGGTCGGTGCCGTAAAAACTCCATTATTAGCAAACGTGCAATAGGCAGCAGTCATTTCTAATACTGAAAGCTCTGGGGTACCTAAAGCAATCGATGGCGCATTAGGAATTTTATCTTTATCTATTCCTAGCCCTGCTGCTAAATCTCTAATTGGTTCTACATTCCCTAGACTCTTTACTAACCATACAGATGCAGAATTTAAAGATTTTTGAAGGGCTTCATAAAGCGTAAATTTTTGATTGGTAAATGGACTAGAATTTTTAGGCTCCCATGCTTCCATCAAACCGAAGTCGGGATCTTTAGCAGGGATAGAATACTGTTGATCCAATATTTTCTGACACGGAGAAAGTCCATTAATAATCATCGCCGTGATATAAATAAATGGTTTGAAAGTAGATCCAACCTGTCGATTAGCTTTCACATGATCGTACTGAAAGTACTTATACCCCGCTCCACCTACCCAAGTCTTGATCTGACCAGTGCTTGGATCCATCGAGACTGATCCAATCTGCATATGTTCCATGTGATACTTGATAGAATCAAGCGGTGACATTGTAGCTATTTTCTGACCAGTTGCATAATCAAAAACTTTCATACTTCTCTTTTTGCTAAACTCGCTTTTAGCACTACGTTGTAGTTTATTCCAGCTTTCAACTAATTCCTTCCAATATTCTGAATCTAGGATCTTCTTATAAACTGTCCTTTGTTTATTGCTGATCGTTTCTTGCCTGACTAGTTTACTTAAATAGTTTTCATCATCGCTTGCTATCAGTAATCTTTTAACATCAGAATCCCAAAGCCTAATATCATCAATTGTTTTTGACATTTTGACTTTCATCGGAGTCAGATATTTATTTCTTAGCCGCTTATATCTTTGAGATCGCTCTACCCCGCTTTTAAGAAATGCTTGACGTTGGCTTTTTTGTCTATCATCAGCATCATAGGTCCATGGGTCCCTTTTACTCCAGACCTGTTCGTACCTATCTTGTACTTTTTTCATCGCAGATTTTTTTGCCTCTTGAGCGTGCTTTTGCAGTCTGCTATCTATGGTTGTATATATTTTTAATCCATCGGTGTATAGATTATATTTCCCTCCACCTGGTTTAGTTAGTTCTGGTTGATTGAGTAGTTTCTTAAGACTAGATTTAAGCTCTGCAGTAAAGTATGGAGCAAGTCCATCGTAATGCACCTCGAGAGCATAATTAGATATATTAATAGGTAATGGATAATAAGTCTTGTATTCATCTTGAGATATGAAACCAGCATTTGCCATTTGCTTTAGTACAGTGTTTCTTCTGCTCTCAGAGTTTTCTGGTTTGTAAATAGGATTGTAGTAAAATGGATTTTTAAGCATACCTACCAATGTCGCTGCTTCAATTACATTAAGGTCTTTTTGACTTTTGCCAAAATATGTTTTAGCTGCCGCTCCTATCCCATCAGAATTATTTACAAAGTCAAACTTATTGAGATACATGGCCATGATCTCTTCTTTGGTATATCGTTTCTCAAATTCTATAGCGATAATCCACTCTTTAAGTTTTTGCCAAACTCTCTTGACAAAACTTCTTGAAGTCTTAGTAAAAAACTGCTTTGCTAATTGCTGTGTGATGGTACTTGCTCCTCCATTACGACCTAGCTTGACTAATGCTCTAGTAAGACTTCTCATATCTATCCCACTGTGATCATGAAATCTTATATCCTCTGTTGCGATTAATGCTTTCACTACATTGTCAGATAACTCTTCATAGGTAACCCACTCCCTATTCTTTTGAAAAATCCTATCTAATTCTGCTCCATCCGAAGAGTAAACAAAAGAGGCATATTCGTATTTAGGATTCTCTAACTCCTCCGTATCTGGCATCCTTGTGAAGGACACTAATACCAGGATCGCTATAGCAAATACTATTGCAGATAGTGCCAATGCCCACATCCACTTAGTGAGCGCACTATAATTTAGATTATCAAAAAATGACGAATCCTTTTTGTTTTTTCCTTTCTTCTTCTTATTAGAAGATTTCTTCTTTGCCATGATTAGAAACTAAATACAGGAGTAATGACGATAAGGTGAGCCTTATTATTATCTCAAAACATCGTAATACAGGAAAGAGTCCTTTAATTCTTGAGCTGAGCACTCAATATCAAATTTACAAGAGCCAACACCATCTAAAAGCGAAAACATAATCTTGCCGCCCTTATTCTTCTTATCCTTCTTCATGTTCTCTAATATCTGCTTATGATTCTTCAATCTAGTAGGTATGACTTTGTTATAAATACTTAGAATGTATTCGGTAATCTCATCTAATTCTTGGTTAGAAATCATCCCTTTGGAGTATGACAAGAAAGACTCACAGATCATCCCTACGGCAATCGCTTCACCATGTAATAGATGATCATCCGTATCTAGTAGAAGCGTCTCTATTGCATGTCCTATTGTATGACCAAAATTTAATATCTTCCTTAATCCTCCTTCAAATGGGTCATCCTCGACTACTTCTTTTTTGATACATACATTACGATGAATAATTTCTGCCCACTTTTTAATACTAGCAGGAGTTTGCCCTTGTAGATCTATCCAAAGGCTTTCATCTTTTATAAGGGCATGTTTGATTACTTCTGCAAACCCACTTCTCAATTCAGCAGCGCTAAGTGTCTTTAGAAATCCTGATTCTATGATAACAGCTTGTGGTGAGTTAAACACACCTACTAAGTTTTTGAAACTCTTAAAGTCAACTCCCAGCTTACCTCCCACTGAGGCATCTACTTGAGACAGTAACGTTGTAGGAATTTGAATAAAGTCCACCCCACGCATATAGCATGAAGCAGCATAGCCTCCCATGTCTCCTATTACACCACCACCAAGGTTTATTACTAGAGATTTTCTATCTGCATTTTGGTCAAGCATCTGTTCCCAAATTTTCTCACAGGTGCTTAGTGTTTTATGCTTCTCTCCTGAAGGAATTTCTATTAAATCATAAACATGACCTTTTAGCTCAGATTTAATTTTTGGGAGACAATGTTTCTTCGTGTTTTCATCTACGATAACATAAATCTTGCTATAGTTTTTTTGACTTAACATCAAAGACAACGCTTGCAGATTATCTATTTGGATCTGGTATGCTTGACAATCAATTATGAATTTGTTATCCATTGAACTAATCTAAAAAATCTATTTGTATAGTTTCGTTTTTTCTGAGGCTCAGCATCTCATGTGCATTGCCCATATTTATTGCGATCTCCAATAAATTTGCGCTATTAAAAAAGCAAATTACATCGCCAATCTCTACATCGCTATAGTGATCACAAATGACATCTATCTGTTCTCTGCCTTTATAATAAATTAAAAATTTCCTACCATTCCTCTCTTTTTCAAATACGTCTTTGCTGAGATTAATAATGACATTACCAAAATGATCTACATGGGTGATAGTCGCCCTAATGTTTGATTTAGTGATCACTGGTCTCAGACCTATCTTCACCTGCACATCATCAATCTTAGGACCAATCTCATCGATTGGCTTACCTGATGCAAGATGGCCTACAGCATGGGTAATCACTTCATGCAGTACTTTTTCGTTTTCTTTTTCAATTGTAATTTGATATTTATCGATGATAGTAATGTCATCAAATATCAAAGAGAAAAAGCCATTGTCTGGGCCAATAAACTTATAACCGTCTTTTTCAAAAGTTATAATGCGCTTTCCATCTTCATTAAAACTTTGCACTGAGGCTGCATGAATAGTACCAGGAGGGAAGTGTTTATAAGCATTTTTGATAAAAAAGGCTCCCTCTACAATGTCATGGGTAGATATATTATGACTGATATCTACAATCTGAATATCCTGCGATTGTTTGAGGATATTACCCTTGAGCACAGCGATATAGTAATCCTTAGTACCAAAATCAGTTGTAAGTGTTACTATCTGCATGCAATTAGGAAGTGGGGATTTATCTATAAATTTGTCATGTGGACTTGCCACAAATGAATGACAATATTAATATTTAAGCATGGTTATATAAAACTAACGTGCAAATAAAAATACGAGACTAAATATTGAGTGAAATAATACTAAAAATAGCTGGAATAGAATTAGTGGATTTGTACGGTGAGAAGAATAGCAAACTCAACATTCTCCAAGCAGCATACCCAGACGTAAAAATCACCTCTAGGGGATCAAGCCTCAAAATATCAGGAGCAAAAAAAGAAACTCAAGCCGTCAAAGCAAAAGTAGAACTGATGGTCAGAGTCCTCAAACAAGAGAAGGAATTAAGCCGAGCAACTGTAGAAGATATGGTACATGGCAAAAATCCATTTCAAAGTAATGGCTATAACAACCTGTCTGCTACCACAATAGTTCATGGTAGAGATGGCAAACCGATTAAAGCACGAACCAGAAATCAAAGATTACTTGTAGAGTTATCTGAAAAAAATGATGTCGTTTTTGCTATAGGACCAGCAGGTACAGGAAAGACATATGTTGCCGTTGCCTTAGCCGTTAGAGCTTTAAAAAATAGACTGGTAAAGAAAATCATTCTGACTAGACCTGCTGTGGAAGCAGGAGAAAATTTAGGCTTCCTACCAGGAGATTTAAAAGACAAAGTCGATCCATATCTAAGACCATTATATGATGCACTGGATGATCTGCTCGAGGGTGAAAAGATCAATAAATTTATGACCGAGAGAGTGATTGAGGTTGCTCCACTTGCATTCATGCGTGGTCGTACGCTTGATAATGCTTTTATAATTTTAGATGAAGCACAGAACACCACAAGTATGCAGATCAAAATGTTCTTAACCAGACTCGGCCCAAACGCTAAGTGTATTAGTACTGGAGATCTTACACAAATTGATTTGCCACGTAGACAGCGATCTGGACTGCATAAAGCATTAGATATTCTGGGTGATGTTGAGGGGATTGGTCGGGTATTCTTGAAGGCAGAAGATGTAGTAAGGCACCGCCTTGTAAAAGAAATCATCCTTGCTTATGAGCAGGATAGTGAGCAGCAAAAGATAGAGGAAAGAAATGAAGATAAAAAAGAAGTAAAGTCAGAAGAGGAATGAGCATAGAAGTAAGTTACAGCGGTGATAAAATAGAAGGGAGTATTAAGTTAGATGGATCTAAGAGCTTAAGTAATCGGGCGCTAATCATTAGAGCATTATGTGAGGACGATTTTGAAATAAAAAATATTTGTGAAAGTGATGACAGCATCATTTTGCAACGCCTACTAGCTCAATCTCCAAAGGAAGAGTATGACACAGGGCATGCAGGTACTTGCTATAGATTTACAACCGCTTACCTAGCCTTACAAGAAGGGACTCAAGTCCTAACAGGTAGCGCAAGAATGAAAGAGCGACCTATTGGAATCCTAGTGGAAGCGCTCAAAGAATTAGGTGCCGATATAGAGTACTTAGAAAATGAAGGTTACCCTCCCCTCAAAATCAATAGCTTTAATCGAAATGAGAATAAATCAAGTGTATCCATAGCTGGAACAGTCAGCAGTCAATACATCTCAGCACTCATCATGATAGCTCCTACCCTTCCCGATGGTCTGGTCATAAACATCATTGGAGAATTAGTATCAAGGCCGTACCTAGAGATGACATTAAAGATGATGGGACACTTTGGTATCAATTATACTTTTACTGAGAATAGAATTAACATACCCCATCAATCTTATGTTGCAAAGGACATCCTGATAGAAGCAGATTGGTCTGCAGCGTCTTATTATTATTCTATTGCAAGTATTAAGGAATCTAAGATTACTTTAAAAGGATTATTTAAAGATAGCTGGCAAGGGGATTCTGCGATGGCTGAGATCGGAAAGAAGTTTGGCGTAGAGACAATTTTTGGCGACACTGAACTCACCTTAGTTTCTGATCCTGCTAAACGATTAACACTTCTGGATCATGATTTCATCAAAGAACCCGATATTGCTCAAACCGTGGCAGTCATGTGTGCAGCAAATGGTATTGAAGGATTCTTCACAGGATTACAAACACTCAGAATAAAAGAAACAGACAGAATAGACGCACTCAAAACTGAGCTTGCAAAAGTCGGTGTCAGTCTCTATAAATTACCACCGAAAATGTCAAAAAAATCTGGTGACGAATACTATGGGATTGCAGGCAAAGCGGTAACTAATGATCTCCCAATATTCGAAACTTACAAGGATCACAGGATGGCAATGGCATTTGCACCACTAAGCATGTTATTCCCTATCCAGATTGTTAAACCTGAAGTTGTCTCAAAGTCTTATACTAACTTTTGGAAGGATTTGGAATCTTTAGGTTTCTCGATCAGCAAGCTATCCTAAACTCAATATTTTAATTTCTACCCGCTGATTTTTAAGTTTACCAGCTTTAGTTTCATTGGTAGCAATGGGATCACGTTTGCCGTAACCCTTTATCTTTAATCTGTCTTGAGAGAGGCCTTTCTCTATCAAATATTCAGCTACTGATCTCGCACGCTGAGAAGAAAGCTTATCACAATACTCATGACTAATACCAGGGTTACCATTGGTATGCCCTCCTATCTCGATCTTTATGTTATTGTTTTCTTCAAGAAATTCATAAACCTCATCCAATGCTTTGAATGATGTTCGATTGATAGTGCTCTTATCTGCTGGAAACAAAAGGTTCTCGATCTTAAGCTTCTGACCTTGTGTAAGATCTTTCTTCAGTAGACCATTGATTTTTTTTGTTTTTGGTTTTTCAACCTTAGGCTGTGGCTTTACGACTTCCACTGCAGCCACTATAGGCTCTTCCTTCTCTTCTACTTTGGGCTTTTCTTCTTTCTTTGGTTTTGGCACCTCTACTTCTGCAACCAGCTCTTCTTCTCCATCACAAGACATCTCTATAAAGCTAGAGATGTTATCTACTAAGATGTGACCGTTGTAAGGAAATAAAACTGGAGTCTTATAGAATGCCTCAAAGGTCACAAATAGGTGAGAACTCTTAGCCTTAAACTCAAATTCATAAGATTCCCAATTAAAATTTTCTACTGGTGCTGATTCAGCAATCAATTCCCTTTTACCACAGTAACCGTTGGATCCCCATATCTTTAATACTGCTGGTCTGGTGTATTGTACTTTTACATCATCAGTCCTACTTCTTGATCCTGAAAGATAGGTATTAGACCTAGCTAAGTCTACAGAAAACTTGTAGCACATATCTCGTTCTATTGGTAATGTGAGTCTTTGTGATACAGATTCCCAAGACTCGTTATCTCTTACGACCATACCCAAGTAGGTATTACCATCACTTGCAGGTAATCGTACTTCCCAAAAATCAATAGGGTGAATATCCGGCGCTGTCTCTCTTGGAAACTGAACCGCACCACAGTCGTACCATGACTTGATAGACGGTGTATAGTACTCACCTGCTCTTGGTCTGTCTTCGAATGAACTATTTTTCACTCTGATAGTATCGTACTGAGCCGATAGACTTATCGTAAAAATGAGTAATATGAATATTGAGAATATGCGCATTTCTTATCTTAACTAACTCCTATATTAATATTTTTCGCTTACTAAGTAAAGATATACGACTGAAATTAACTAAGCCTTAAGGATTTTCTTAAAAATTGAGGCTTTAAATATTTTTAAGATCAAAAATATATTTTTGCTCTTCTTAATTTATTAAAATTATCAAATGACTCGAATAGCTTTAGAAGGCATGCACTTCTTTGCCTATCATGGATACTATGAAGAAGAACGGATTGTAGGCAACCAATTTATCTTAGATGTTTTTGTGGATGTTAGCACCTTTAATAGTGCAGATGATGACATCAATGATACTGTCAATTACGAAGTGATTTATGAGATTGTAAAATCACATATGGATAAAAAATATAAACTGCTAGAAACTATAGCCCTGAACATATCAACTGATTTAAAGGCTAAGTTTTCTAATATCAAAAAAGTAAAGGTCAGAGTAGCAAAGGTAGGCCCTCAACTTGGTGGCGAAGTAGACAAAGCAGTGATAGAATTTGAATCGTAGCATAAAGTATATAAATAAAAAACAGGTAAAGGAATTATTTAATGTGTTTGTGCCGTTAAAGAGAAATAAAACAAACATGATGAAAAAATATTTGACTTTACTTTTTACAACTATGTGTCTCTTCTCATGCGACCCTGCAGCGTTAGACAAGCTCATGCAAGCTGTACCACTTAGCAATGTTGATGTAGCTAATGGTCTTAAAGAAGCCTTGAATTTTGGAGTAGATGATGCAGTGAAATTTTTATCTGCAGAGGATGGTTATTTCGGATCACCTTATAAAATACTCTTGCCAGCTGAAGCAAGACAAGTAACCGATAAACTTTCTAAGATTCCAGGATTTAGCAATGTTGAAAATGAGATAATAAAGAAAATTAATAGAGCTGCTGAAGATGCAGCCAAAAGTGCAGGTCCCATCTTCTTATCGGCAATTAAGAATATGACATTTGATGATGCCATGAATATATTAATGGGTCAACAAAATGCAGCAACTCAATATCTAAATACCAATACTAACACTGCGCTTTACGGTGAATTTAATCCAGTCATTAATACTTCTCTTAATAAATTTAATGCGCTAGGGTATTGGGCTGATGCAGTCAATACTTACAACAAAATTCCATTTGTAGATAAGATTAATCCTGACTTAAGCGATCACATCACTAATAAAGCACTAGAAGGTTTATTTAGTTTAGTGGAAAAAAAAGAACTAGGTATAAGAACTGATATCTCTCAGAGAAGTACTGAGTTATTAAAAAAGGTTTTCCAGAAGCAGGACGGAAATTAAAAGTATAGAAACGTATAAGTTAAGACCTGTGTAGAATTTAAGATTCTCGCCGGTCTTTTTTATTACCCGTACTATCTTCTTTCTCAATAGATAGATCCTTGGTAATACTCTGCACGATTTTAAATTCAGATAAAAATATACTAGCCAGAACTCTCAGCACAGTATAAGCTGGTATAGCTAACACCATCCCCGTGATACCCCCGATCTGTGCTCCCGCTAATACTACCACAAAGATTTCTAGTGGATGAGCTTTCACACTTTTAGAAAAAATATTCGGCTGGATGAAAAAATTATCTAAAAGCTGCATAACACCAAAAACACCTATTACAATTAGTATCTGCGGTAAGGTGTCAGCGTAGAAACTTGGATTTGCAGCAAGCGCAGCTGCGGACTCAGTTGCAGAGTTAACGACTCCTGAAATCTGATCTCCTTGCTCTAAACTAGAGGAGATAGTTATGATAACACCAAAGACAGCACCTATAATCGGACCTAGATAAGGAATAACATTTATTAAGGCTGCAAAGAATCCTATCAGCAATGCATTCTTAATACCAAATAATGTTAATGCTGTAGCTACAAAAATGGTGATGATAGTAATTTGTAAAGCTACCCCTACAAAATACCTTACCAACATTACACTCGACTCATCGAGCGCATGAATAGCCTGATCTTCATATTTTGTAGATACGATTGACCTTAATATTGACTCGAATAAACCACGTTCTTTGAGAAAAAAGAAGGCTATAAAATAAACTGATAATAAGGTTATAAAAATATTACTCATGAATCCGAAAACTGATCCAAACAGTTCTGGAATTCGTGCAGGATTTAGTAACGAAAAAACATTGTTTCTCACCTTATCAAGAAAGGCTTCTGGTTTTTTATTATCCTCTTCTTCAAGTTCATTATTAAACTTAGGATTATTAATATTAATTAAGAGATTGACATTAGTCTGCGTAGAATCCTTGTAAATCGAATCGAGTTTAACGACTGCAAATTCTTGCAATACATCCCCGTCTTCCTCTTGCTTGTCTTCTACTAAACTAGCTTCTTCTTCTGATGGTAAAAATCCTTTATTGATCAGCCACTGATTCCAATCATCGATGGGTTCTTCTAGGCTTTGTGTTAGTTTTTCATAATCTATGCCAGCGAGGTTTCTAGCTTGCTGTACTATGGGCGGTAAAAACAGACCGACTATAAGAAACAAGACTAGGGTGAAGACAAGTAATGTGGCAACCGCAGATAGTCCTTTGGGTAAAAAACGCTCACAAAAACGCATAATAGGAGCCCCTACCATCGAAAGAACCCACGCTATCACTACATAGGTAACTATATCCTTAAAAAACCAAATCAGAAAAGCACTGATAAGAATGGGGATAAAAAGGAGTAAGTATTTGCTAGAAGTCTTCAAGAATATAATGTTAGCTATTTTACACTATAAATGTCATCTATTTGGCATTTGATCTCACAAATGCCTATTTTTATTGAATCTGCGATTTGGAAGAAATGTCCGAAAATACACTTATCATTTTGGTTGTTTTCAAAATTTCGACCGTCTCTAGATTATAATTAGTGTTTAAACCAACTTATATGGCTTATTGATAGGTCAATATAAGGAGTAATTAATTTGGTGGAACTGTATCATCGAAAAAGTTACATATCTATTAACTACATATTATTAATAATAATCTATAGTTAAATCACTAATATAAAATATACCTATGCATAGTAATTTTACTATGAATGGCTATATTTCGTTTTCAATTAATAATGAGTAAATAACACACACTTTTATGAGAAAAAATTTACACAAAATTTCTCTTTTATTTGGCCTATTTCTCCTCTTTATGGGAACTGCACAGAGCCAAAATGGAGAATTGATTTTAGCAACTCCAGACCTCAATGACTGGGAATGCGAAGTAGGCGAGGTAAATACATTTATTTGGAAGTATAATTACACACTAGATGGTTTTGACAAGCAATGTGATGATATAGATCCATCTTCTATTGCTTTGGACTTTGGCGACAGTGCTGATAATGTGCAGATCGTTGGAGGTCCTTCTGTGAGTGGTTGTTTCATTTCATTAAACTTCAGATGCCTTACGGATGATCCGCTCGATTTAGAACTTTGCGTAAATGCTTTGGATTTTTTCCAAGCTAATGGAGCTGATAATGATTCTGCTGATGATGACGGCGTAGGTTGTTTTGATCTTATGAATTTCGTTATGCCTGTTAACATGGTATTCTTCGATGCTAGCATTGATAATAACAGAGTAGTATTAAACTGGCAGACTGCTTCAGAGATTGATAACGAAGGTTTCCAAGTTCAGAAAAGTTCTGATGGAAAATCATTTGAGGATTTACACTTTGTAAATAGCACAAGATCTACTGGAATTAAGAACTATAGATATGTTGACAACCATCCTATAAATGGCATCAACTACTACAGACTTAAGCAAATAGATTACAACGGAGACTTTGCTTTCTCTGAGATTACTTCTGTGAAAAATGCTAACGAAGTATCTCCTGTAAGCATCTATCCTAATCCAGTAAGGATTAACGAAGTTGTAAATGTATTCGTAGAAGCTTATCAATCAGAAAGTGCTCAGGTTAAAGTATATGCTGTATCAGGAGCGATGATCTCAAACACAAAGCATTACCTAAATTCTGGACTTAACAAGGTTAATGTACAGACTGGTAATTTAGCTGAAGGATTATACATTGTCTCAATAGAGGTAGGATCCAAAGTATTTAACAAGAGATTGATTATCCAATAATCAATTTAGATTATAGAAATATTAAAGAGCAATGCAGCGATGTGTTGCTCTTTTTTTTTGTCCTAGCCCGACACTCCTCTCAAAAAGAGATCTTTATCAGGAAGACCGCACAACTCTTAATTTAGAAAATCTATATTTCTCTTTAGGCCTTTATATTTTGTTCGTTTAACAGGAGAACCTTCAAAGAGTTTATCGAATACTTCCTCTGTTATTT